>NZ_JBSHGQ010000023.1:0-61119 GCF_053617895.1 Microbacterium sp. NPDC055683
GGACGGCGGGGCGCTTCGTCGTCTCGGGCTACTTCTTGCCCTGCGCCGCGACGGCGGCGGCGCCGGCGGCCGCGGCCTCCGGGTCGAGGTAGCGGCCCGGGCCCGTGGGGCGCAGGTCGTCGTCGAGCTCGTACACGAGCGGGATGCCGGTGGGGATGTTGAGGCCGGCGATCTCGTCGTCGCCGATGCCGTCGAGGTGCTTCACGAGGGCCCGCAGCGAGTTGCCGTGCGCCGCGACGAGCACCGTCTTGCCGTCCCTGAGGTCGGGGACGATCTCCGCTTCCCAGTAGGGCAGCAGGCGGTCGATGACGATGGCGAGCGACTCCGTGCCCGGGATCTCGCCGTCGATGCCGGCGTAGCGCGGATCGTGCGTCTGCGCGAACTCGTCCTCGGGGTCGATGACGGGCGGCGGCACGTCGAAGGAGCGGCGCCACTCCATGAACTTCTCCTCGCCGAACTCGGCGAGCGTCTGCGCCTTGTCCTTGCCCTGCAGCGCGCCGTAGTGGCGCTCGTTGAGGCGCCACGATCGCTTCACGGGGATCCACAGGCGGTCGGCGGCGTCGAGCGCGATGTTCGCGGTCTGGATGGCGCGGCTCAGCACGGAGGAGTGCAGCACGTCGGGCAGCACGCCCTGCTCGGCGAGCAGCTCGCCCCCGCGGTGCGCCTCGGCCTTCCCCTGCTCGGTGAGCCGCACGTCGACCCAGCCGGTGAAGAGGTTCTTCTCGTTCCACTCGCTCTGCCCGTGGCGGAGCAGGATCAGGGTGTGCGTCATGCTCCCAGCCTAGCGAGGCGGCGCGCCCGCGCCCGCCGAGATGCCGGTGCGCGCCGCCGGCGCGCGACAATGGACGGCATGCCGACGACCGAGGGACGCCCCACGCGCGGCACGACCGGCACGAACCGCCTGCGGCGCGTGGACCGCTGGATCGCCCGGCATCCCGCCCTGGCGCGCGCGGACGATCCCCTCGTGGTCGACCTGGGCTTCGGCGCGAGCGGCGTGACGGCGTTCGAGCTCGCCGCCCGCCTGCGGCGCGCGCGCCCGGACGTCGCGGTGCGGGGACTCGAGATCGACCCCGAGCGCGTCGCGCGCGCGACGACGCAGCTCGTCTCGGTGCGTGCGGGCAGGACGCCGTTCCCCGCCGACCTCGACGTGTCGTTCGCACGCGGCGGCTTCGAGGTGCCGCTCCCCGGTGGCAGGCGGCCGGCCGTCATCCGCGCGTTCAACGTGCTGCGGCAGTACGACGAGCCCGAGGTGGCGGCGGCGTGGCGGCGGATGGCCGCACGGCTCGCGCCGGACGGCGTGCTCGTCGAGGGCACGTGCGACGAGCTCGGGCGGGTGTGCGCGTGGGTCGACGTCGACCCCTCGGGCGCTCCGCGTCATCTCACGATCTCGCTGCGGCTCGAGGGCCTCGACCATCCCGGCGTCGTCGCGGAGCGGCTGCCGAAGGCGCTCATCCACCGCAACGTCCCGGGCGAGCGCGTGCACGCCTACCTGCGCGCCCTCGACGCGGAGTGGGAGCGCGCGGCCGCGCTCTCCCCCTTCGGCCCCGTGCAGCGCTGGATCGCGGCGGTCGGCGCGCTCCGCGCGGCCGGATGGCCCGTCGCCGGCCGGCGGGGCCGCTGGCGGCTCGGCGAGGTCGCCGTCCCCTGGGAGGCCGTTGCGCCCGCGTGACGGCCGCGGACGCGGTCCGTGGCGGATGCGGGGCCGGTCAGATGCGGGGGATGGCGCGGGACGCCTCCTCGCGCGGCATCCCCGCCGCGATGAGCAGGTCGACGACGAGCGGCCGCAGCGACGCGACGAGCGCGAGGTCGCCCTGCGGGGCGTCCGGGAGGACGTCCGCGGGGTCGAGGCGGGCCGCGATCGCCCGCAGCGCCTCGCGCGCGGGCGGCTCCGCCGCGACGTCGTCGAGGGCGTCGCCCACGAGCGCGGCCGCGCGTCGCACCTCGGCCAGGAGGTCGGCGGGGACCTCACGGGCGACTCCGTCTCGCACGACGTAGGCGGCCCGCCGCGCGACGACGCGGAGGTTGCGGGCGGCGAGGTCCATGTTCTGGAGGACCCGCGCATGCCGCGCGATCTCCATCCGACGCGAGCGCAGGAACGGTGAGAGCGCCGAGACCGCCTGAGCCGACTCCAGCGAGGTGCGCCACGCGTCCACGGGCGCCTGCAGCGCGCGGGCCTTCTCGAGCCCGCGGTCGGCGCGCAGCGCGTCGCCGCGGCGGAGTCCCTGCACGATGCGCTCGGCCGCCGCGTCGAAGCCCGCGAGCACGGTGCGCCCGTCGCGCAGTTCGGCGCTCATGGGGTTGCGCGGGAGCAGCGCCGTCACCGCGATGGCGAGGGCGCCGCCGATCGCCCCGTCGGCGAGCCGCATGAAGGGCAACGGGCCGAGGGGCAGCACGAGGGCGATCGCGGACTGGATGGCGGCCGCCACGGCGAACTGCGGCGAGGGCATGAGGAAGCGCGCGACGACCATCGTGACGGAGAGCGTCAGGGCGAGCTGCCACGGGCCCGTTCCGACGAGGAGCCGCAGCAGCTCGGCGATGAGGATGCCGGTGAGCATCCCCAGCACCGTCTCGAGCACCTTCCGCGGTCGCGCGTCGCGCGCGAGACCGAGGCTCGAGATCGAGACCGTCGCCGCCAGGAGCGGCGACTCGTGGCCGAGGACGAGGTGCGCGAGGAGGAACGCGCCCGTCGCGGCGATGACGATCTGGGCGATGGCGATGGCCGAGCCCCGTACGCGCTCCAGACCGGGGCGCGGCGAAACCCGCCTGCGCCAGGTGACGGGGACGGCGGCCGTGAGGGGCGAGGTCTCGCCGCGGGGATCGGTCACCGTGCCGACGCTACGCCCGCCCGTGCGCCACGGGGCGGCGCGACAGGCGCGTGAGCCGCGGCACCTCGGCCGTCGCCCCCGCGTCGGCGGGCACGACGACCTCCTGAGCGGCCGCGACACGGGCGTCGCCGACCGTGACGACGAGCGTCTCATCGGCCGCGACACGGCGCGCCACGACGGCGAGCGCGATGGGCCCGAGCTCGTGGTGACGCGCCGCGGACGTGATGCGCCCCACTTCGACCTCACCCGCGAGCACGGCGTCCCCGTGCGCGGGCAGCACGGAATCGCTGCCGTCGAGGTGCAGCAGCACGAGCCGCCGCGGCGGATGGCCGAGGTTGTGCACCTTGGCGACCGTCTCCTGGCCGCGGTAGCACCCCTTCGCGAGATGCACGGCGCTCCTCAGCCAGTCGGTCTCGTGCGGGATCGAGCGCTCGTCGACCTCGCCCGCCCATCTCGGCCGCCAGGCCGCGATGCGGAGCGCCTCCGCCGCGAGGAGGCCCGCGGGCGGCAGCTCGGCCAGGCGCCGCCATCCGTCCTCGTCGACGACGGCCTCCTCCCACGCCAGTTCGGCGCCGGGATGCGCCGCCGTGTCGGCGTACTGCCATCCGCCCGGCGCGACCCCCGTCCACGGGTCCTGCCAGACGATGGCGGCACCCGCCGGGCGGATGGCCGCCGCGACGGCCGCCGCGGCCGCATCGCCTCCCGCGACGAAGCCCGCGACCCGCAGCTCGGGGCGCGCGGCGACCTCCACCTGGGCGCGGAACCGCATCATCCCGAGCCACTTCGCGAGGCCGGGCGCATCTCCCCCGTCGACGACGAGCCACGTCGTCGCGCCGTCGTCGACGACGGCCGCGGCATGCTCGACGCGTCCCTGCGGGTCCAGGACGAGCAGCTCGGTGCTCTCACCGGGCGCGAGCCCCGTGAGCGCCTGCGACGTGATCGAGTCGAGCCAGGTGAGACGGTCCGGTCCCGAGACGGAGACGACAGCACGGTCGTCGCGCGGGACGATCGCCGTGCCGCCGGCGAGCAGCCGCTGCTCGCGGACGGGGTCGCCGAAGTGGGCGATCCCGTCATCCGAGGCGACGGCACCGGGGAGCGAGGAGAAGACGTCGGTCATGCACCCATTCTCCGCCCCCGACGGGCGGGGTGGGCGCGTCAGGCGACGCGCGCGAGACGCGCTGAGGCGTGCGAGCCGAGCTCGCGCCCGAGCGCCGCGATGTCCCACGCCCACAGCAGGTGGTCCTCGACGAGCCCGTACAGGCGGGTCGCGGCGGCATACGGCTTCGCCGACGCCGTGCGCACCACGGCATCCGTCGCGAGATCGATGCGCGGGCCCGCCACCCGGCCGAGGTAGAGCTCGCTCACCCCGTCGGAGTGCACGAGTCCGACCTCGATCTCGAAGCCGTCGGCCGTGCGGAGACGCTCGACGTCGTCGGCCGTGCGCTCGGGAGCCTTTCCGAGGGCGGGGAGCAGGCCGGGGCCCGCAGACGCGTCGTCGGCGGGACGCGCGAGCCGCCAGAACCCCGTCTCCGCGACGAGCTGCTGCGCGTCGCGCCCCTCGCCGGGGAGCGTCCGCGCCGTCGCGGCGTAGTTGAGGAAGGGCCCTCCGTCGTGGCTGAAGCTCACGCGGTGCGTGAACTCCGCCTCGTAGTGCACGTCGCCCACCCGGTAGTCGACGACGCCGGTGCCCTCCCAGACGCCGATCAGCCACGACAGCGGCACGAGATCGGCTGGCAGGCCCATCGGGATCTCGATCACGAGGGTCCGACCGGGCTCAGCGCTGGCCGCGGAAGAGGTTGACGATGACGGCGCCGGAGCAGAAGGCGATCGCGAGGCTCGCGAGGCCGAGCAGGCCGACGAAGAACAGTTCGAGGGCGACGAGGTCCATGCCCCCACTCTAACCCCTCGCGGAGCGGTGTCAGGCGGGCGCGATCGCGGCGAGGGCGAAGACGAGGGAGACGGCCCCCATGACGACGACCGCGCCGACCGCGGACGCCGCGACGCGCACGATGAAGCCGTGCGCCTCGCCCATCGCGAGGTTGACGGCGAACGCGACGAGCAGGGCGAGCCCCGCGCCGGCGCCGAGCCATCCGGCCCGTTCCGGCGACGGCGCGAACAGCCCGATGCCGATCGCGGCGATGGCGCCGAACAGCCATGAGACGACGATCGGCGCCGGCGAGCGGCGCGGCACGAGCACGGGTTCGGTCACGCGTCCATTGTCGCCCGACGCCCCGCCCATCCGGGCAGCGGGACGCGCGCGTCGCACGAGCCGGACCCGCTGCGTCTCAGCCCGCGCCCAGGAAGCCCTATCATCGGAACCACGGTGCGGACCCCCGCCGCCCGAAAGGATGTCGCTTGGCTCAGCTCCTCGTGCTCAGCTCCGCCCCCGGCGGAGGCCCCGCCCTGCCCGCGCTCGAGCTGCTCAGCCATCGCGTGCGGCAGATCCCGGCGGAGCCCGCTCAGCTCGTGAACGCGCCCAACGCCGACGCGATCTTCATCGACGCGCGCTTCGACCTCGTCGGCGCGAAGTCGCTGTGCAAGATCCTCACGACGACGGGCATGGACGCGCCCCTCGTCCTCATCATCACGGAGGGCGGCCTCACGGCGGTCTCCCCCGACTGGGGCGTCGACGACGTCATCCTCGCGACGGCGGGGCCTGCGGAGGTCGACGCGCGCATCCGGCTCGTGATCGGCCGGCAGACGACCGAGCAGGTGTCCAGCCGCATCCAGACGTCGGGCATCACGATCGACGAGTCCTCCTACTCGGCCAAGGTGCACGGGAAGCCCCTCGACCTCACGTACAAGGAGTTCCAGCTCCTCCACTTCTTCGCCACGCATCCTTCCCGCGTGTTCACCCGCGAGCAGCTGCTCAGCGAGGTGTGGGGCTACGACTACTTCGGCGGCACGCGCACGGTCGACGTGCACGTGCGGCGCCTGCGCGCGAAGCTCGGCGATCTCGAGCAGCTCATCGGCACCGTGCGCAACGTGGGCTACCGGTTCAACGTCTACGAGGACGACCAGGTCCCGGCGCCCAAGTCGCGCGCCGAGGTCGACTGACCCGACGCGCGGCGCGTTCACGCATCCGTCACCGAGCGGTGCCAGGATAGGCGCATGACGGACGCGCCCCTGGTCGATCCCGGCTTCGACACCGAGGACGACGACTTCGACGAGATCGTCGAGAAGCACGACGCCGAGCTGCCAGAGCACCGCTACATGGACCGGGAGCTCAGCTGGCTCGCGTTCAACAACCGCGTGCTCGAGCTCGCCGAGGATCCGTCGCTGCCGCTCCTCGAGCGCGCGAACTTCCTCGCCATCTTCGCGAGCAACCTCGACGAGTTCTTCATGGTGCGCGTGGCGGGCCTCAAGCGACGCATCGCGACGGGCCTCGCCCTGCCGACCAACATCGGCACGGCGCCCATGAAGGTGCTCTCGAACATCTCCGACCTCGCCCACACCCTCCAGGCGCGCCACGCCGAGGTCTGGAACGAGGACGTCAAGCCCGCGCTGTCGGCCGAGGGCATCGACTTCGTGCGCTGGGACGAGCTGGACGACGGCGAGCGCGCCTACTTCTACGACTACTTCCAGTCGCAGGTCTTCCCCGTCCTCATGCCCCTCGCGGTGGACCCGGCCCACCCCTTCCCCTACATCTCGGGGCTCTCGCTCAACCTCGCCATCCGCATCCGGAACGCCCGCACGGGCCGCGAGGAGTTCGCGCGCCTCAAGGTGCCGCCCATGCTGCCGCGCCTCGTGCCGGTGCCCGCGAAGCCCGACGCCCCCGAGAGCATCCGCTTCCTCGCCCTCGAGGACCTCATCGCCGAGAACCTGGACGACCTGTTCCCCGGCATGGAGATCCTCGACCACCACGCGTTCCGCCTCACCCGCAACGAGGACGTGACGATCGAGGAGGACGAGTCCGAGAACCTCATCCAGGCGCTCGAAGCGGAGCTTCTGCGGCGTCGGTTCGGCCCGCCCATCCGCCTCGAGATCACCGAGGACATGGACGACGTCACGCTCGACCTCCTCGTCCGCGAGCTCGACATCTCCGAGCAGGAGGTCTACCGCCTCCCGTCTCCGCTCGACCTGCGCTCGCTGTTCGGGATGGGTCGGATCGACCGCCCCGAGCTGAAGTACACCCCGCACCTCCCTGTCACCCCGCTCGCCTTCCAGCCGGCCGACGCCGACTCGAAGCACGCACGCGCCGACGTGTTCGCGGCCATCCGCAAGGGCGACGTGCTCGTGCACCACCCGTACGAGTCGTTCGCGACGAGCGTGCAGGCGTTCCTCGAGCAGGCGGCGCGCGACCCCCACGTGCTCGCCATCAAGCAGACGCTCTACCGCACCTCGGGCGACAGCCCCATCGTGCAGGCGCTCATCGACGCCGCGGAAGCGGGCAAGCAGGTGCTCGCCCTCGTCGAGGTGAAGGCGCGCTTCGACGAGGCCAACAACATCGAGTGGGCCCGCAAGCTCGAGAAGGCCGGCGTGCACGTCGTCTACGGCCTCGTCGGCCTCAAGACCCACTGCAAGCTGGCGCTCGTCATCCGCGAGGAGAAGGGCCTGCTCCGGCACTACACGCACGTCGGCACGGGCAACTACAACCCGAAGACGAGCCGCATCTACGAGGACTTCGGCCTGTTCACGTGCGACCCCGAGGTCGGCCGCGACGTCACGCGCCTCTTCAACGAGCTGAGCGGCTACGCGATCGAGAAGAAGTTCAAGCGCCTGCTCGTCGCCCCCCTCCACCTGCGCAAGGGCCTGCTGCGGCTCATCGAGCGCGAACGCCGCAACGCTCTCGCCGGCAAGCCGGCACGCGTGCGCATCAAGGTGAACTCGATGGTGGACGAGCAGATCATCGACGCGCTCTACCGCGCGTCCATCGCGGGCGTGCGCGTCGACGTGTGGGTGCGCGGCATCTGCAGCCTGCGCGTCGACCTGCCCGGCGTGAGCGACAACATCCGCGTGCGCAGCGTGCTCGGCCGCTACCTCGAGCATGCCCGCATCTTCGCCTTCGCCAACGGCGGAGACGAGGAGGTGTACATCGGCAGCGCCGACATGATGCACCGCAACCTGGACCGCCGCGTCGAGGCGCTCATCCGCGTCGTCAAGCCCTCGCACATCGCCGAGCTGGGCGCCTTCTTCGACCTCGCGATGGACGACTCCTCCGCGACCTGGCACCTCGGCGCGGAGGGCGTGTGGACGCGCCACCATGTCGACGCGGAGGGCAGGGCGCTCGCCGACGTGCAGGATCGCACGATGGCGACGATCCAGCGACGGCGGCGCCCGCGCGCGACCCGATGAGCGCACGCCCCCGCCCCGTGTACGCCGCGGGCTGCGTCGTGTGGCGCGAGCTCGACGGCGAGCTGCTCGTGCTGCTCGTGCACCGCGGCAAGTACCGCGACATCTCCCTCCCCAAGGGCAAGCTCGACCCCGGCGAGATGCTCGCGCAGACCGCCGTCCGCGAGATCCACGAGGAGACCGGTCTGCGCGTCTCGCTCGGGCCGGCCGTGGGCCGCTCCGTGTACCTCCAGCCCTCGGGGCGGGAGAAGATCGTGCAGTACTGGGCGGCGGAGGCGACGGCCGAGGCCATCCGGGCGTCGACGTTCGTGCCCAACAAGGAGATCGCGGGCATCGAGTGGGTCACGGTGCCCGCGGCGCGGGAGCGCCTCAGCTACCCGGTCGACCAGGAGATCCTCGACGGCTTCGACCGGCTGCGGCGCGCGGACGGGCTGCGCACGTTCCCCGTCGTCCTGCTGCGGCACGGCAAGGCGCTCGCACGGGACGACTGGGACGGCGCCGACGCCGACCGACCCCTTCAGGAGCGCGGCCGTGAGCAGGCGAAGGCCGTCGTCGGGGCGCTCGCGGCGTTCGGCGTGCGCAAGATCGTCTCGAGCTCGGCGGAGCGCTGCGTGAAGACGGTGACGCCGCTGTCGAAGGCGCTCGGGCGCCGCATCGTGGAGACCGACGCCCTGGGAGAGGAGGCGTTCGTGGCGGGCACCGCCGACGTGCGCGACGTCGTCGGGCGCCGCGTGCGGTCGGGCAAGCCCGCCGTGCTGTGCAGCCACCGTCCGGTGCTGCCGACGATCGCCCGCGAGCTCGCGCTCGCCACGGGCACGGTCGGCGACCGCCACCTCGACGCCGCGTCGACGCTCGAACCGGGATCGTTCTCCGTCGCGCACATCTCCGCATCGCACCCGGGCTCGGGCATCGTGGCGTTCGAGACCCACTCCCCCGGGATCTGAGGCGCGGCGCCCGCGCCTAGAATCAACGGGTGACTCAGAAAGCGCGCCTCTACTCGGGAATGCAGCCCTCCGCCGATTCGCTCCAGATCGGCAACTACATCGGGGCCCTCCTGCAGTGGCGCGACATGCAGGACACCTACGACGCGTTCTTCTCCGTCGTCGACCTGCACGCCCTCACGCAGCCGAACGACCCGGCCGAGCTCCGCGAGAAGACCCGCCGCACGGCCGCGCAGTACATCGCCGCGGGCATCGAGCCCTCGAAGTCGACGCTCTACGTGCAGTCGCACGTCCGGGCCCACGCCGAGCTCGCCTGGATCCTCTCCACGATCACGGGCTTCGGCGAGGCCGGGCGGATGACCCAGTTCAAGGACAAGTCGCAGCGCTACGGCAGCGACCAGACGAACGTCGGCCTGTTCACGTACCCGATCCTCATGGCAGCGGACATCCTGCTCTACCAGACGCACGTCGTGCCCGTCGGCGACGACCAGAAGCAGCACGTCGAGCTCACGCGCGATCTCGCCGAGCGCTTCAACGCCCGCTACGGCGAGACGTTCCGCGTGCCGCAGCCGGTCATCCAGAGCGAGACGGCGCGCATCTACGACCTGCAGAACCCGACGGCGAAGATGTCGAAGTCGGCTGAGTCGCACGCGGGTGTGCTGTGGCTGCTCGATGACGTCGACGTGACGGCGAAGAAGATCATGCGCGCCGTCACCGACAACGAGGGTGTCGTCGCCTACGACCGCGAGAGCAAGCCGGGGGTGTCCAATCTGCTCACGATCTACGCGGCGCTCACGGGCCGGCAGATCCCGTCGATCGAGGACGAGTACGCCGGCCGCGGCTACGGCGACTTCAAGAAGGGCCTCCGCGACGTCGTCGTGGCGGAGTTCGAGCCGGTGCGCACGCGCGCGCTCGAGCTGCTGGACGACCCGGCGGAGCTCGACCGTCTGCTGGCCGTCAACGCGGGCAAGGCGGAGTCCGTCGCCGACGCGACGCTGCAGGACGTCTACGATCGCGTGGGGCTGCTGCGCCGTGCGTGAGACGCTGGCCCTGCGCACCGCGCGCCTCGAGCTCGTCCCGCCCTGCGCCGACGACGTCGACGCCATACACCTCGCCTGCCAGGACCCGGCCGTGCAGCGCTGGACGGCCATCCCCTCCCCGTACACGCGCGACGATGCGGCGGCGTTCGTCGCCCGCTCGATCGAGCGGAGCCGCACGGGCGAGGAGTGCACATGGGCCGTGCACGACGCGGAGGGGCTCGTCGGGATGATCGGCCTCCACCGCATCGCCGACGGCGCGGCCGAGATCGGCTACTGGATGTCCGCGGAGGCGCGCGGACGCGGTTACGGCGCGGAGGCGGGGTGCGCCGTCGTCGACTTCGCGCTCGGCCCGATGCGACTCGAGCGCATCGAGTGGCACGCCGTCGCGGGCAACGAGGCGTCGGCGCGGCTCGCCCAGTCGCTCGGCTTCCGCTTCGAGGGCACCCGGCGCGACGGCCTCCGCACCGACGGACGCCGCGAGGACGCCTGGATCGCCGGGCTCGTGTCGACGGACGACCGCATGCCCGTGGAGTGGCCCGTGCTCGCCCCGCGCACGGCCCCGCTGCGGGTGCGACGCCGTCGCCCCCGGCCCGCCCGGACCTCCGCGCCGCGCACCGCCGCCTCCATCGCGCTGCAGGGGTAGCCGGCGCGTCGGGACACCGCCGCCTCCGTCGCGCTGCAGGGGTAGCCGCCGCCTCGGGACACACCGCAGGAGTTCCGGTCGCTGGGCCGGGACGGTCGCCGCGATTCGCGGCGACCTGGCGGGGACGAGCCCCGGATGCCCTGCGCTGTGTCCGCCGACGCCGGTGGAGGGATGTCCCGCTGCGCCGCGATTCGGGCCGTTGCTCAACCCTGGCGAAGCGCGCCGCACTCGAGCAGCCCGCGGACGGCTTCGACGAGCCGCCACGGCTCGTCGAAGATCATGCGAGCCGTCACGCGCACGCAGGCGTATCCGCAGCGTGCGAGGGCGAGATCGCGCCGGCGATCCTCGACCTGTGCCTCCCAGCCGGTGTGGAACTCGCGACTGTCGCACTCCACGACGATCCAGCCGTCCACGACGAGGTCGACGCGCCCCACGCCGGAGATGCGGACCTGCACGTCCACCGGTCTGCCGAGCACCCGCAGCGCGAGCCGCGCCAGGGTCTCGGGACCCGACTCGGCGCGGCCGTCGACGAGGGGCCGGAGAACGGCGTAGCGATCGGGCAGGAACGCGAAGACGGCGTCGAGGTCGCGCTCGTCGACGACGCCGAGGAAGAGCGCGCTGTCGATCGTCGCGACAGCGTCTCGCGGAGACTGGCACCGCACCGCCTGCGCGAGGCCGGCGACGGGATCGGAGAGCATCTCCGCGGCCTCGGCGCGGTCGTCGCGCCAATGGACGACGACGCCGCCGTCCGACGCGAGCGGACGCCGACGCTCGTCGGGGGACCCGAGTCGGCCGCCGTTCGCGGGCACCTGGATGTGGAGGTGGCCCGCGCAGCGGACGAACACGCCGCGCTCGGCCATCGCCGAGATGCAGTCGAGGCGGCCCCCAATGCGCCCGGCCTGCTGGACGGCGGTCGACTCGCCGCCCGACAGGTAGACGTCGCGGCGAGCGCGCACGAGCAGTCCGTGCTCGAGGGCCCGTCGAATGCCGCGTCGCCCGAGCCCCCGCGCCCGCAGATCGGCATACGATTCGGCTCGCGGCACGCGACCCGCCTTCGCCCGACGCTCCGTGCTCGTGACCATGACCGCATCGTCTCTGGTCGAGGACACGCGGCACCGCCATCCGCGGCATCTGGGGACGCTCCACCCCCGGTCGGGCGGCTGTGCACGGGACGTCGGCCCCTGCCATCCGCACGGCGCGGCCGGGTTCGGCGAGCACACCGCAGGACATCCGGCCGCTGGGCCGGGACAGTCGCCGCGATTCGCGGCGATCGACCGAGCTTCCGCCCAGGATCTCCTGCGTCGTGCCCGCGGGCCGTCGGCGCGACTCAGCGCACGGCGTAGGTGAAGCCGAGGTGCGAGCCGGTGAAGCCGAGGCGCTCGTAGAAGCGGTGGGCGTCGACGCGCGCGGCGTCCGACGTGAGCTGCACGAGCGCGCAGTCGAGGACGCGCGCCACATCCTCCATGACCCAGCGCATGAGCGCCGTGCCGATGCCGGTGGAACGCAGATCGCTCCGCACCCGCACCGCCTCCACGAGCAGACGCGAAGCGCCGCGCCGGGCCATGCCGGGGATGCGCGTGAGCTGCAGCGTCGCGACGAGCGCCCCCGCGCCGTCGACCGCGACGAGGAGCGCGTTCGACGGCTCCGCCTGGATGGCCGCGAGCGCATCCGCGTAGCGGGCGCGGTCGCCCGGGGCCGCGACATCGCCGCGCGCCGCGCTCACGGGGTCGTCGGCGAGCAGGTCCATGAGCGCGTCGAGGTCGGACGGATCCGCCGGGCGGACCGTGACGGCGCCGATGCGCGCCTCGAGTTCGACCGGGAGGACGAGGTCGGCGATCATCCCGACAGTCTGCCAGCCGTTGCGGATGCCGGCGGCGCCGCGGAGGATGGGGTCATGCCCGAGATGCCCGAGGTGGAAGGACTCGTCCGCTTCCTGCGGGCACGCGCGACGGGGCTCGCGATCACGCGCGTGCAGGTCGCCGCGATCGCCGCGCTGAAGACCTACGACCCTCCCGTCGACGCCCTCGTCGGCATGCGCGTCGAGGGCGCGGAGCGCCACGGCAAGTTCGTCGACCTGCGACTGGATGACGGCGCCCATCTCGTCTTCCATCTCGCGAAGGCCGGATGGCTGCGCTGGAGCGACGCGCTTCCCGCGACGGTCGTGAAGCCCGGCCGCTCGCCGATCGCGCTGCGCGTCGGGTTCGACGACGGCTCGGGTTTCGACCTCACCGAGGCCGGCACGAAGAAGTCGCTCGCGGTGTACGTTGTGCGCGACCCCGCCGACGTGCCAGGCGTCGCGCGCCTCGGCCCCGACCCGCTCGGCGCGGGTTTCGACCGCGACGCGCTCGCCGCCCTCCTGCACGGCCGCCGCACGCAGATCAAGGGCCTGCTCCGCGACCAGTCGATCGTGGCGGGCATCGGCAACGCCTACTCCGACGAGATCCTCCACGCCGCCCGGATGTCGCCCTACGCGCTCGCCGCGACCCTCGGCGACGACGACGTCGACAGGCTCTTCGACGCGCTGCGCACGACGCTCGCGGATGCGGTCGAGACGGCGTCGGGCAAGCCGCCCGCCGAGCTGAAGGACGCCAAGCGACGCGGGATGGCCGTGCACGCGCGATCGGGAGAGGCCTGCCCCGTCTGCGGCGACGCCATCCGCAGCGTCTACTTCGCCGACACCGACTTCCAGTACTGCCCCACCTGCCAGACGGGCGGGAGGGTGCTCGCCGACCGGAGGCTGTCGCGGCTGCTGAAATGAGGCGACTCATGCGCGCCGGGGAATAACGACCCCCGACCGCGGTTGGCTATGCTGAGTGCAGAGATACGTGCTCCGGGGTCGGTGAGAATCCGAACCGGCGGTGACAGTCCGCGAACCCCTTCCTCGGGAGGGGCCGATCCGGTGGGATTCCGGAACCGACGGTGATGCAGGCGCAGCCTGCGAGTCCGGATGGAAGGAAGCACGCGATGACGTCCTTGCGAGGGCGCCGTTCGCGAACCCCGACGCGTCGAGACGGAGGTTCGGATGGCGATCAGCGAGGCGGAGCGACGGGCGATGTCCCGCGCGCTCGAGCTCGCCCGGCGGGGACCGCGAAGCCGCAACCCCCAGGTGGGCGCCGTCCTGCTGTCGCCGGAGGGCGAGACGCTCGCGGAGGGCTGGCACCACGGCGCGGGGACGCCGCACGCCGAGGTCGACGCGCTGTCGCAGCTGGCGCCGGGGGCCGCGCGCGGCGCGACCGCCGTCGTCACGCTGGAGCCGTGCAATCACACCGGCCGCACGGGGCCGTGCGCCCAGGCGCTCATCGAGGCCGGCGTCGCACGCGTCGTCTACGCCCTCGACGACCCGGGCGACGTCGAGAGCGGGGGCGCCGACAGGCTGCGCGCCGCGGGAGTGTCGGTCGAGAGCGGCCTCCAGGCAGACGACGCGCATGCGCTGCTCTCCTCGTGGCTCGACGTGCGCGCGCTCGGCCGCCCCCGCGTCACCGTGAAGTGGGCGCAGAGCCTGGATGGCCGCGCCGCCGCCGCCGACGGCACGAGCCGCTGGATCACGGGGCCCGAGGCCAGAGCCGACGTGCATCTTCGCCGCGCTGCGGCAGACGCCATCGTCGTCGGGACGGGGACGCTGCTCGCCGACGATCCCGCGCTCACGGCGCGCGACGGCGACACGCTCCACGCGCACCAGCCCGTCCCGGTCGTCATCGGCTCGGCGGCCATCCCGCACGGCGCCGCCGTGACCCGTCATCCGCGCGAGCCGCTACACTACGCGACCCGTGACCTCGGCGCCGTGCTCGACGACCTGCTCGACCGGGGTGTGCATCGCGTGTTCATCGAGGGCGGGCCCACGCTCGCGAGCGCGTTCCTCGCCGCCGACCTCGGCGACGAGGTCCTCGTCTACCTCGCCCCCACCCTCATCGGCGGGCCGCGGCTCGCCGTCGGCGATCTGGGGGTCGACTCGATCGACGCCCAGCGGCGCCTCTCGATCGACGCCGTGGAACGTCTCGGCGACGACCTGCTCATCATCGCGCGCCCCGGCGCACGGCCAGAAGGAGGCCACTGACATGTTCACCGGCATCATCGAGGAGATCGGCCGCATCACGGCGATCGAACCGTCCGGCGACGGCGTGCGGCTGAGCCTGCACGCCCCCGCCGTCGTGGTCGACGCCCATCACGGCGACTCCATCGCCGTGAGCGGCGTGTGCCTCACGGTCGTCGACTGGGACGCCGACGGCTTCACGGCGGACGTCATGCGGCAGACGCTCGACATGTCGACCCTCGACGGGGCCGTCGTGGGGACGCCGGTCAACCTCGAGCGCGCGACGGCATCGGGCGGACGGCTCGGCGGCCACATCGTGCAGGGGCACATCGACGGCACCGGTGCGGTCGTCGACGTGCGACCCGGCGAGCAGTGGCGCGTCGTGCGCGTCGCGCTCCCCGCGCATCTCGCGCCCCTCGTCGTCGACAAGGGTTCGATCGCGGTCGACGGCGTCTCCCTCACGGTGAGCGCCGTCAGCCCCGCCTACGAGCCGTCGCCCTGGTTCGAGGTGTCGCTCATCCCCGAGACCCTCGCCGCGACGACGCTCGGCGGGCGCCGTGTCGGCGATGCCGTGAACCTCGAGACCGACATCCTCGCTCGTCACGTGCAGCGCCTGCTCTCCTTCGGAGCGGCGGCGCAGGGCACGACGGCGGCCGGTGCCGGGGCCCCGGTCGCGGCGGTCTCGGCGGGCGCGCCGCAGCCCGGCCCCGGCCGGGGCGCCCTCCGCGCCCAGCGCGCGGCGGGCACGGGCGAGGAGACCTCCTTCGCCACCTACGACGTCCCCGCGGCCGACTTCGTCGTGCTGCGGACCCCCGCGGAAGGACCCACGCGATGAGCCTCGCGAGCCAGCTCTCCCCCCTCTCCGACGCGATCGAGGCGCTGCGCGCCAGGCGCCCCGTCATCGTCGCGGACGACGAGAACCGCGAGAACGAGGGCGACGTCATCCTCTCGGCTCAGCTCGCGACGCCCGAGGCGATCGCGTGGGCCGTTCGATACTCCTCGGGATTCCTCTGCGCGCCCATGCCGCGGGAGTGGGCCGACCGGCTCGACCTGCCGCCCATGGTGGCGGTCAACGAGGACGCCCGCTCCACGGCCTACACCGTGAGCGTCGACGCGGCCGACGGCGTGACGACCGGCATCAGCGCGCACGACCGCGCCCGCACGGTCAACGTGCTGGCCGACCCCTCGTCGACGCCGACGAGCATCATCCGGCCAGGGCACATCCTGCCGCTGCGGGCGGTCGACGGCGGCGTGCGCGAGCGCGCCGGCCACACCGAGGCCGCGGTCGACCTCATGAAGCTCGCGGGCCTGCAGCCCGTCGGCGTCATCGGCGAGATCGTCGCGGAGGACGGCGACATGATGCGCCTCCCCGGGCTCCTCGAGCTGGGAGCGCGCGAGGGCATCCCCGTCATCACGATCGAGCAGCTCATCGCGCACCTGCACGAGAACGAGCCGACGGAGGCGCCCGCGGTGCCGTTCCGTCGCCAGGTGAGCCTGCGCGCCGACTCCACGGTGCCCACCTCCCACGGCGTCTTCCGCTTCCTCGCGTACAAGGACCGCGTCACGGGCACCGACCACCTCGCGGTCGTCAAGGGCGACCTGAAGGACGGCGCCCCGCTCGTCCGCGTGCACTCGGAGTGCCTCACGGGCGAGGCGTTCGGCTCGCTCAAGTGCGAGTGCGGCCCGCAGCTCGACGCCGCGCTCGACGCCATCGAGCAGGACGGCGGCGTCGTCATCTACATGCGCGGCCACGAGGGCCGCGGCATCGGCCTCATCAACAAGCTGCGCGCCTACGCGCTGCAGGAGCGCGGCTACGACACGGTCGACGCGAACACGGCGCTCGGCCTGCCCGCCGACGCGCGCGACTACGCGGCGGCCGCCGGGATCCTCGCCGACCTCGGCGTCGAGCGCATCCGCCTGCTCACGAACAACACCGACAAGGTGGACCAGCTGCGCGCGCTCGGCCTCGACGTCGCCGAGCAGGTGCCGCTCATCGTCGGCGTCGGACCGAACAACCACCAGTACCTCGAGACGAAGCGCGACCGCATGGGTCACATCATCGGGGAAGAGGCGCTCGCGCAGGCGGTCGCCCGGATGCACGAAGGAGCACAGCAGTGAGCGGCAAGGGAGCGCCCGAGCAGGGCGGCATCGCAGGAGACGGCCTGACGGTCACGGTCGTGGCCGGTACCTGGCACGAGCAGATCACGGACGGGCTCATCGCCGGAGCGCGCCGCATCCTCGAGGAGGCCGGAGCGGACTGGTCGCTCGTGCGCGTACCCGGGTCGTTCGAGCTCCCCGTCGTCGCGAAGGCCGCGCTCGACGGGGGTGCCGACGCCGTCGTCGCCCTCGGCGTCATCATCCGCGGCGGCACTCCGCACTTCGACTTCGTCTCGAACGCGGCGACGGACGGCCTCACGCGCGTCGCCCTCGACACCGGAAAGCCCGTCGGCTTCGGCGTGCTCACCCTGGACGACGAGCAGCAGGGCATCGACCGCGCCGGCCTCCCCGGCTCGAAGGAGGACAAGGGGGCGGAGGCAGCGGATGCCGCCATCCGCACCGCGCTGACCCTGCGGGACCTGCGCGGCAGGGGCTGAGCGACTAAGGCTCCCCTTGCTTCTACATCACGTAGAAAACCCCTAGGGTGGCGCCATGGAGATCCTGCGCAGCATCGTCCTCGTCGTCCACCTCGTCGGCTTCGCCACCCTCTTCGGGGCCTGGCTCGTCGAGGCGGTGAACAAGCGCACGCAGGTGACGCGCCTCATGCACTGGGGACTCGCGATCGCGGGCGTCGCCGGCCTCGCGCTCGCCGCACCGTGGGGCATCGACCATCCGCTGAACTACGCGAAGATCGGCGTGAAGTTCGCGATCCTGCTCGCAATCGGCGCCCTCCTCGGCATCCTCGCCGCGCGGCAGAAGCGCGGTGCGCAGATCGCCGCTCCGCTCTTCTGGGCCGTGGGCATCCTGACCCTCGCGAACGCCTCGATCGCGGCGATCTGGTGAGGCGCGCGGGCTGAGCACTCCGCTCAGTACTCCGATCGCAACGGGCCGCCCGCTGCGCACTGCGTGCGCGACGGGCGGCCGTCCGCGTCTTCCTGCGCGATGCGGGCATAGGATGGACGATCGTCATGAAAACCGCACCCGCCTCTCCCCCCTCGAAGCCCGCGAACTCCCGCAGCCGTGTCATCACGGCGAGCCTCGTCGGCACGACGATCGAGTTCTACGACTTCTACGCGTACGCGACCGCCGCCGTGCTCGTCTTCCCCGCGCTGTTCTTCCCGACGGGCAACGAGACCACGGCGCTGCTGGCGTCGTTCGCGACCTTCGGCGCCGCCATGCTCGCCCGCCCCGTCGGCGCCATCGTGTTCGGCCATTTCGGCGACAAGCTCGGACGCAAGGCGACGCTCGTCGCATCGCTGCTCACCATGGGCATCGCGACGTTCCTCATCGGCGTCCTCCCCACGCACGCCCAGATCGGCGCATGGGCGGCGCTCCTGCTGCTCATCCTCCGACTCGCGCAGGGCTTCGCGCTCGGCGGCGAGTGGTCGGGCGCCGCGCTCGTCGCGACCGAGAACGCCCCGGCCGGCAAGCGCGCCCTCTACGGCACGTTCCCGCAGCTGGGCGCCCCCATCGGCTTCATCATCGCGAACAGCCTCTTCCTCGTCATCAACTTCCTCATGCCCGCCGAGGGCGGCGCGGCCTCCGAGGCGTTCCTCGCCTGGGGGTGGCGGATCCCGTTCCTGTTCTCCGCCGTCATGGTCATCATCGGCCTGTGGGTGCGCCTCAAGCTCGTCGAGTCCGACTCGTTCGTGAAGGCCGAGAAGCGCGGGGCCATCCAGAAGTTCCCGCTCGGCGCGACGGTCCGCAGCCACTGGCGACCGCTCATCCTCGGCACGTTCTACATGCTCGCGACGTACGTGCTCTTCTACCTCATGACGAGCTTCACGCTCGCGTACGGCACGCGGCCCACGGCGGCGCCCGAGGGCGCCGACCCCGCCGCGTTCGTGCCGGGCCTCGGCTTCACCTACGTCGACTTCGTGCTCATGCAGATCATCGGCGTCGTGTTCTTCGGCCTCTGCACGCTGCTGTCCGGTCCGCTCGCCGACTCCATCGGCCGCCGCAAGCTCCTCATCTGGGTCACCTCCGCGATCATCGCGTTCGGCCTGCTGTTCGTGGTCTTCCTCCTGCCGCAGGGCGACGCGAAGTTCACGGGTGCGCTCGTGCAGGCGTTCCTCATCTTCGGCTTCCTGCTCATGGGCATGACGTTCGGGCCCATGGGCGCGCTGCTCCCCGAGCTGTTCCCGACGAACGTGCGCTACACCGGCTCCGCCATCTCGTACAACGTCGCGTCCATCCTCGGCGCGGCCGTCGCGCCGTCGATCGCCCTCGGCCTGTGGGCCCTCGGCGACGGCAACCCGTGGCTCGTCGGCGTGTACCTCGCCGCAGCCGGCGTGCTCACCCTCGTCGCGCTCCTCCTCGGGAAGGAGACGAAGGACGTCGAGCTCGACGACGACGCGCCCGTCGCCGCGACGGCTCGCCGCTGATGCCGACGTGAACGGCAGAGGCACCCCGTCCTCCCGGACGGGGTGCCTCTGCCGTTCACAGCCCGTACGCCTCCAGCAGGCGCAGCCACACCTCGCTCATGGTCGGATACGACGGCACCGCGTGCCAGAGCCGCTCGAGCGGGACCTCGCCGACGACGGCCACGGTCGCGGCGTGCAGCAGCTCGGCGACACCGGGTCCGACGAACGTGACGCCGACGAGCACGCCGCGCTCCTCGTCGACGACCGCGCGCGCGGCCCCCGCATAGCCGTCCGCCGTGAGGGACGCTCCCGCCACCGATCCCAGGTCGTAGTCGACCACGCGGATGGGGATGCCCTGCTCCTCCGCCTGCGCCGCGGTGAGCCCCACCGACGCGACCTCGGGGTCGGTGAAGACAACCTGCGGCACGGCCGCGTGATCGGCGGTCGCGGCGTGCGCCTGCCACGGGCGGTCGCGCACCTCCTCGCCGCGCGCGCGGGCGACGATGACGTCGCCCGCCGCGCGCGCCTGGTACTTGCCCTGGTGGGTGAGGAGTGCGCGGTGGTTCACATCCCCCGTCGCGTAGAGCCAGTCGGTGCCTGCGACGCGGAGCGTGTCGTCGACCGCGAGCCAGGAGCCCGGCTCGAGGCCGACCGTGTCGAGGCCGAGATCGGCCGTGCGGGGCACGCGCCCCGTCGCGACGACGACCTCGTCGACTTCCACGGCCTCGCCGCCCGCGAGCTCGATGCGCACGCCGCCGCTCTCCCTGTCCACGCGCGACGGGTGCGCGCCGAGGCGCACCTCGACACCGCGGTCGCGCAGCGCCTGCGTCACCCGTTCCCCCGCGACCGGCTCGAAAGCGGACAGCAGGCCCGATCGGGCGAGCAGAGTGACGCGGGCGCCGAGGTCGGAGAGGAACGTCGCGGCCTCCGCGGCGACGACGCCGCCGCCGATGATCGCGACGCGACCGGGAACCTCCTGCAGCGAGGTCGCCTCGCGGCTCGTCCACGGCCGGGCGTCGGCGAGCCCTGCGATGTCGGGCAGCAGCGCGGCCGATCCCGTCGCGACGACGACGGCGCGGCGCGCGATCAGCGTGGTGTCGCCATCCGCACCCGACACGACGACGCGCCGCTCACCCGCGAGCCGGCCGTGGCCGCGGACGAGGCCGATGCCCGCGCCCTCGACCCAGCGCACCTGGCCGGAGTCGTCCCAGCCGCTCGTGAAGCCGTCGCGACGGCGCAGCACCGCTGCGGGGTCGAGCGCGCCGCCCTCGACGCCTGCGGCCCGCGCGGCGCGGAGGGCCGCGCCCGTGCGCAGCAGGGCCTTCGAGGGCATGCACGCCCAGTAGGAGCACTCGCCGCCGACGAGTTCCGACTCGACGAGCACCGCCCCGAGGCCGCCCCGCACCACGCGATCGGCGACGTTCTCGCCCACGGGGCCGGCGCCGATCACCACCACATCCGTCTCGCGCACTGTCATGCTCCGACGGTACCCGCGGCCCGGCCGGACGCGGAGACCTTGACAGTAGGCTGGTTCGCGCCGCCGGCAGGAAAGCAGAGTCATCGTGAGCGACACCCGCAGATCCCCGTTCACCCGCCCTCGCGCGGAGGACGGCCCCCGTGCGTCGTTCCGCCAGCTGCTCCCGTTCCTCCTCGAGCACCGCGGCGTGCTCGTCGCCGTGGCGGTGCTGAGCATCATCGAGGCGGTCGCGACGCTCGTGCAGCCGCTCCTCATCGGCGAGGTGATCGGCCGCGTCGAGACGGGCACGGCCCTCGGATGGCTCCTGTGGGGTCTCGTGGGGTTCGTCCTGTTCTCGAGCGCCGTCGGGGCGTACCAGCACTTCCTCCTGCAGAAGACGGGCACCGCGGTCGTCTACTCGAGTCGTCGTCGCCTCATCTCGCGCATCCTCCACCTCCCCGTCCGCGAGTTCGACGCCCGGCGAACGGGCGACCTCGTCTCGCGTGTCGGCTCCGACACGACGCTCCTCTACGCCGTGCTCACGCAGGGGCTCGCCGACAGCGTCGGCAACGCCCTGCTCTTCGTCGGCGCGCTCATCGCGATGGCGTTCATCGACCCCGTGCTGCTGCTCGCGATCGTCGGCGTCCTCGCGGTCTCGGCCGCGTCGGTGGGGCTCCTCTCCGGCCGCATCCGGGCGGCGTCGGCGGCGCAGCAGGAGGCGGTGGGCGCGCTCGCGAGCGGCGTCGAGCGCGCGATCGGGTCCATCCGCACCGTGCGCGCGTCAGGCGCGACCGACCGTGAGGAGGAGGCGGTGGGGGCCATGGCGACCGACGCCTACCGCGCGGGCATCCGCGTCGCGAAGGCCTCGGCGCTCGTCGTGCCCGTGGCGGGCATCGCGCTGCAGGCGTCGATCCTCGTCGTGCTGGGCGTCGGCGGCATGCGCGTCGCCTCGGGCGCCCTGTCGATCGCGAGCCTCGTGACGTTCGTCATGTTCCTCTTCCTGCTCGTGATGCCCCTCGCCTCGGCGTTCGGGGCGATCGCGAGCGTGGGACAGGCGCTCGGCGCGCTCGGCCGCATCCAGGAGGTGCTCGACCTCCCGACGGAGGACGCCGACGACCGCGTCGCGGCGGACGCGTCGCCCGTCGAGGGCGCGCCGGCGATCGCGTTCCGCGACGTGCGCTTCTCCTATCCCGCGGCCGCGGTCGCCGCCCGGGAGGAGGCCGCGCAACGGGCCCAGGTCGCGCACCTCGAGCTCGCTGATGCGCCGGCGGGCGACGGAGAGGTGCTCCGCGGCGTCTCCTTCGACGTGCCGCGCGGATCCCGCATCGCCCTCGTGGGCCCGTCGGGGGCGGGCAAGTCGACCATCCTGTCGCTCGTCGAGCGCTTCTACGACCCGACGGGAGGGGCCGTCCTGCTCGACGGGGTGGACATCCGCGATCTCCCCCGCGAGCGGCTGCGCGCGTCATTCGGCTACGTCGAGCAGGATGCGCCCACGCTCGCGGGCACCCTCGCCGACAACCTCCGCCTCGCGTCGCCCGACGCCTCCGACGACGACTGCGACCGCGTGCTCCGGGCCGTCAACCTCGGAGACGTCGTCGACCGCGGGCCGCTCGGCATCGACACCCCGGTCGGAGAGGACGGCGTCATGCTGTCGGGCGGCGAGCGGCAGCGCCTCGCGATCGCCCGTGCGCTCCTCGCCGCCGCGCCCATCCTCCTGCTCGACGAGTCGACCTCGTCGCTCGACGGCGTCAACGAGCAGCGGATGCGGGAGGCGATCGACGCCGTCGCCGCCGGCCGCACGCTCATCGTGATCGCGCACCGTCTCTCGACCGTCGTCGACAGCGACGCCATCGTCGTCCTCGAGCGCGGCCGCGTGATCGGCATCGGCACGCACTCCGAGCTCGTCCGCGACGTGCCGCTCTACCGCGATCTCGCGAAGCACCAGCTGCTCGTCTGATGCGCTCGTCGGCGGTCGAGGGCAGGATGGCCGCATGGATCCCCTCGCACTCCGGCGGGCGCGCCTGCGCCATCATCGGCTGAACGCTCCGGCGCGCTCCGTGGCGGACGCCGCCCGTCATCTGACGGCGACCCAGTCGCAGGACCTCTGGGGCGGCCGGCTCGCGCTCGCGAGCCGCACGCGCGGCGCCGCCGTCTCTCACGTCGACCGCGCCTACGACCGCGGCGCGATCGTGCGCGCGTGGACGCAGCGCGGCACCCTGCACGCCGTGGCCGCGGACGACCTCGCCTGGATCCTGTCGGTGACGGGGCCGCGCATGCTCGTGCTCGAGGAGCGGCGGATGGCGGACCTCGGTCTCTCGCGCGACGACGTCGCCCGCGCCGAGGCGGTCGCGCGCGGAGCACTGCGCGGCGGTGGACGCCTCACCCGCGCCGAGATCGCCGCGGTGTGGGAGAGCGGCGGTGTCGCGACGTCGGGGCAGCGGACCTACCACCTCATCGCGGCGCTCGCCGTCGCCGGCGTCGTCGTGTGGGGTCCCGTCGTGCATCGGGCCGGCGTCGAGCCGCGCGAGCAGCACCTCGTGCTGGCGGAGGACTGGATCACCGCGTCGGCGGCTCCCGCCGACCCCGAGGCCGAGCTCTTCGTCCGCTACATCGCCGGCCACGGGCCCGCCACCGTGCGCGACTACGCGTGGTGGGCGGGGCTCGCCCTCACTCCCGCGCGCGCCGCTGCGGAACGCGCCGCCGACCGCGTGCGCACCGTGGCGGACGAGGGCGGCGATCCCCTGTTCGCGGCACCGTCGCCGCCGCGGGCGAGCGCGGACGCCCCGCGCACGATCGCGCTCCCCACGTTCGAGGAGTACTACATCGCGTACGCCGACCGGGGCCGCGTCTGCACGCCCGAGGTGCTCGCCGCCGCGGGGCCGGGCACCAACGGCATGGTGCGCCCCGTGATCGTGCACGACGGCGAGATCATCGGCCTGTGGCGGCCGCCCGCCATGGCCGTGCGTGCGACGGGAGAGGCGTCCTTCGAGCTCCTCGAGGGCGCGGACGGCTCCCCGGAGGATGTGCGGGAGGCGGTCGAACGCGCCCTGCACCTTCTGCGGTCCTGACGATGAAGCGGCCCGCCCCGGATCGGAACGGGGCGGGCCGCTGAGGTGCGTGCGTCCGGCGTGCGGTCCGGGCGACGCGGCGGGGCCGTCTGTGCGGGTCAGGCCTCCGCGGTCTGGAGGCGCTCGCGCAGCGCGTCGAGCTGCGCGCGCAGCTCGACCGGCACGCGGTCGCCGAACGTGTCGTAGAACTCCTCGGTGAGATCGGCCTCCGCGAGCCACGACGCCGGGTCGACGGCGAAGAGCTCGTCGAGGTCGGCCTGCGGCACGTCGATGCCGTCGAGATCGAGATCGGCGACGAGCGGCAGCAGGCCGATCGGCGAGGGCACCGCCTCCGCCTCGCCCTGCAGGCGGCGGATGATCCAGTCGATGACGCGCGAGTTCTCGCCGAAGCCCGGCCACAGGAAGCGCCCGTCGGCGCCCTTGCGGAACCAGTTCACCTGGAACACACGAGGCAGCTGCGGGGCCTGTCGACCCATCGCGAGCCAGTGGCCGAAGTAGTCGGCCATGTTGTATCCGCAGAAGGGCATCATCGCGAAGGGATCGCGCCGCAGCTCGCCGACGACGCCCTCGGCGGCCGCCGTGCGCTCCGACGAGATCGTCGACCCGAGGAAGACGCCGTGCTCCCAGTCGAGCGCCTCGACGACGAGCGGGACGTTCGTCGCGCGGCGCCCGCCGAAGAGGATGGCGTCCAGCGGCACCGCCTCCTCCCAGTCGGCGGCGATGGAGGGCGCCTGCGCGGCGCTCACCGTGAACCGCGAGTTCGGGTGGGCGGCGGGGCGCCCCGCATCGGGCGTCCAGTCCTCGCCCTGCCAGTCGACGAGGTGCGCGGGCGGGTCGTCCGTCAGCCCCTCCCACCACACGTCGCCGTCGTCGGTGAGCGCGACGTTCGTGAAGAGGACGTTGCCCCACAGCGTCTCGACCGCCGTGACGTTCGTGGACGCCCCCGTTCCCGGCGCGACGCCGAAGAAGCCCGCCTCGGGGTTGATGGCGTGGAACCGCCCGTCGGCTCCGGGCCGGATCCACGTGATGTCGTCGCCCAGCGTCTCCACGCGCCATCCCGGGATGGTCGGGCGCAGCATGGCGAGGTTCGTCTTGCCGCACGCCGAGGGGAACGCGGCCGCGACGTGGTACGCCCGGCCCTGCGGGTCGATGACGCGGATGAGCAGCATGTGCTCGGCCATCCAGCCCTGGTCGCGCCCCAGGACGGAGGCGATGCGGAGGGCGTAGCACTTCTTCGCGAGGATCGCGTTGCCGCCGTAGCCGGAGCCGAACGACCACACCTCGAGGTCGTCGGGGAAGTGGACGATGTACTTCTCGTCGTTGCACGGCCAGGCCGCGTCGGCCTGCCCCGGCTCGAGCGGGGCGCCGACGGAGTGCACCGTGCGGACCCAGGGCGCGCCGTCGGCGATGAGGCGCGTGACGTCGTCGCCGACACGCGTCATGATCTCGATCGACACGACGGCGTACGGGCTGTCGGTGAGCTGCACGCCGAGCTGCGACAGCGGGCCGCCGACCTTCCCCATCGAGAACGGCACGACGTACATCGTGCGCCCGCGCATCGACCCCTCGAACAGCGGGCGGATGGTCGCGCGCATGTCGTCCGGCGCCGCCCAGTTGTTCGTCGGCCCGGCGTCCTCCTCGCGCGCCGAGCAGATGTAGGTGCGCGATTCGAGACGCGCGACGTCGCCAGGGTGCGAGCGTGTGAGGAAGGAGTTCGGGCGCTTCTCCGGGTCGAGGGGGATGAGTGTCCCGTCGGCGACCATCTGCGCCGTCAGCGCGGCGTTCTCCTCGGCCGAGCCGGAGACCCAGTGCACGCGGTCGGGCTGCGTGAGGCGGGCGACCTCGTCGACCCAGGCGGCGAGCGCGGTCATGCCCGCGCCCTCGTAGGCGGGTCGGGCGCCGATCTCGGCGAGGTCGTCGCGTCGGGGGGCGAGAGGTTCGGCGATCGCCATCAGAGCTCCTCGGTGTCATTGGTGGTGCCACGGGGTGGTCTGACCAGGTTCGCGCGGTTTCAGGCGACCTTTCGGCCATCCGCACCCGAAAGAAGGAGGGATCTTTCGCTATCATCAAGGAATGCCTCCCGCCAGCGATCAGAAGACGGGGCTCGAGCTGAAGACGCTCGGCCACCGCATCCGCCACCACCGGATCCAGAAGGACCTCACGCTCGACGAGCTGGGCGCGCTCGTTGGCGTCGCCGGCAGCCAGCTGAGCCTCATCGAGAACGGCAAGCGCGAGCCGAAGCTGTCGCTGCTGCAGGCGATCGCCGACGCGGTCGGCACGAACGTGACCGACCTCATCTCCGGCGAGCCCCCGAACCGGCGGGCCGCGCTCGAGATCGAGCTCGAGCGCGCGCAGTCGAGCCAGCTGTTCCGCCAGCTCGGGATCGCCCCCGTCAAGGTGTCGAAGGGTCTCAGCGACGAGACCATCGCGTCGATCATCGGCCTGCACCGCGAGCTGCAGCGGCGAGAGAGCGAGGCGATCGCGACGCCGGAGGAGGCCAGGCGGGCCAACACCGAGCTGCGGCTGCGGCAGCGTGCGGCCGACAACCACCTCCCCGCGATCGAGGAGCTCGCCGAGAGGCAGCTGAGGGCGGCCGGCCACACGTCGGGTGCCCTCACCCACCGCACGGTGAGCATCATGGCCGAGCAGCTCGGCTTCGAGCTGCTGTACGTCAACGATCTGCCCGCGTCGACGCGGTCGATCACCGACATCGAGAACGGGCGCATCTACCTGCCGCCCGCGTCCATCCCCGGGGGCCACGGCCTGCGGTCGATGGCGCTGCAGGCGATGGCGCATCGGCTGCTCGGGCACGAGCGTCCGACCGACTACGCCGACTTCCTGCAGCAGCGGCTCGAGATCAACTACTACGCGGCGTGCTGCCTCATCCCCCAGACCCCCGCCGTCGCGTTCCTCGAGCAGGCGCGCAAGGACCGCAACCTCGCGGTCGAGGACTTCCGCGACGCGTTCGGCGTCACGCACGAGGCGGCCGGCATGCGGATGACGAACCTCCTCACGACGCACCTCGGCATGCGGCTGCACTTCCTCCGGGTGGGCGGCGAGGGCCAGGTCGAGCGCGTCTACGAGAACGACGGGCTGCCGCTCCCGGAGGACGTCACGGGAGCCATCGAGGGCCAGATCGTGTGCCGGCGGTTCTCGGCGCGCAGCGCGTTCGAGCAGCAGAACCGCACGACCGAGCACTACCAGTACACCGACACCCCCGCGGGGACGTTCTGGTGCTCGACGCAGACCGGCTCGCGCTCGACGGGCGAGTTCTCGATCACGGTGGGCGTGCCCTTCGACGACGCGAAATGGTGGCGCGGGCGGGAGACCTCGGTGCGCGCGGTCTCCACGTGCCCCGACGAGTCGTGCTGCCGGCGGCCCCCCGGCGCGGCCGACTCGCGGTGGCGCGGCAAGGCGTGGCCGAGCGCGCGCGTGCACACGCACATCTTCTCTCCCCTCCCCCGCGGCGCGTTCCCCGGCGTCGACGACCTCGAGGTCTTCGAGTTCCTGGAGCGGCACGCCGACAGCTGAGCCGCGACGGCCTCGGCCGTCGCGGCTCAGACGGCGCCGCGGTCAGCCGAGGTCGGTCCCGAACACCTGCGCGGCGACGAGGGGGCGCACGACGCGTTCGAAGCGGCCGTCGACGAAGTGCTCCTTGAGCACGTCGTCGGCCAGCTCGTTGCCGATGGCCGCCAGGATCATCGACTGGTCGAGACTGAGGTACCGCTCCGCGGCCGTGCCCGACGTCGTCGCGACGGCGTCGTAGAAGCCGCCGGGACCGTAGGCCCCGAGCTCGTGCTCGATTCCCGCGAGGTTCTCGAGCACGCCGTCGCGGTCGTACGGCAACGCGAGGAACGCGGCGTGCGGCGTCACGACGCCCTCGCCGAAGACCGGATCGGGGTTCCCGCCCTCGCGGCACCCCTCGTAGCCACGGTCGACGTCGGTCGCCGGCTCGTCGCTCGCATAGCCGTCGGCGCTCATGCCGAGCTCCTCGACGCCGTACTCCCGGTAGCCGCCGAAGGGGTCGCTGGCGGGGCTGAAGCCCCAGTAGCCGAATCCCGTCTCCTCGAGTCCGTGATGCTCCTGGGCGGCGACGGTGGCGGGATGGTTGAGCCCCCATGATCGCGGTCCCCAGTCCGCCTCCGGGACGAAGAGGTCGGGCATGAGCGCCTCGAACATGCTGCCTCCCCACGCGGGCACGATGCGCATGCCGGCGTACGCGTAGGTGCCCTCGAACACCTCCACGCCCCCGTACTCGCGGACCACACCCTCCGGCTTCTGCTCCTGCCACGCGTAGTCGCAGCCCTGATCGGGCATCGTGCGGAGCGTTCCGTAGTAGGCCTCGGGCGGGATCTGCCCGTTGGCGATGCCGAGGTACGTCGCGATGCGCGCCTCGCTGACCGAGGTGTCGTACCAGTGGCACGTGTAGAGCACGTCGGCGCCCTCGCCGCCGTAGTTGCCGGGGACGGTGCAGGTGTCGCCGGGCTGATCGACCCAGAATCCGCCGCGGTTGAGACCGGCGCCGCCCGCGGCCTCGGTGTCGTGGAACCATCCGAAGTCCATGGAGTCGTAGAGCGCCTGCGCCTGCTTCCGCACCGACGGCTCGGCGTCGGCGACGACGCGCAGGGCGGCCGCGAGCCATCCGTTGTCGACCGTGGAGAGGAACGGATGGACGACGTCGCCGCTGTCGGGCCACGTCGTCAGCTTCTCGCCCGTCTGCGGTGCGTACCAGTTGTAGAACATGCCGCTCGGCTCGTGCCGCTCGAGCTCCTCGAGCGTGTCGAGCGTGGTCGCGATCCGGTCGCGCGCCTCGCGGTGCGACACGAGATCGAGTTCCTCGGCGACGACGGCCGACCACAGGTAGCCGCCGATGTTCGTCGGGGAGGTGTATCCGCTCGCCGTCTGGAGGTCGCCGTCGATGTGGTCGGCGACGAGGCCCGTGCGCTCGTCGGCCATCGCCGCCATCGACGTCCAGGTGTCCTCGGCGTAGCGCAGCAGGGTGTCGTCCTGCTGGTCCCCGTCGTCGCGACCATGCCCTCCGCCACCCGCCCATGCGGCTGCGGCGGACGCCACGAGGGCCGCGGAAAGCACCGCCGCCGCGAGGGCGCGGGTCGTCGTCTTCGTTCGGATCATCGGAACCTCCTCGTTCGGACTCGACCAAACTGTATGCGCTTACATCTCGCGGGGCAACCCTCGGAAGGAGCGCGGTGGACGCTCAGCGACGACGACAGGTCTGCACCGAGCGGACGTCGCGCACGACGCAGTCGGCTCACGCTGCAATATCGCGTAGCACGACTTCCCGGGCTTCCCCCTGCGCGGCAGGATGGAGCGAGCCCGGTCTCCCGACATCCGGGCGCCCGGAGGACAGCATGACCCGTCGCATCCCCTTCGCCGTCGCATGCGGAGCGGCGGCGCTCATCGTGCTGAGCGGCTGCGCGACCGGCGGCTCGGACGACGACAGGGCGGACGACGCCGACTCCGGCTACGTCACCGACGGCAAGCTCACGATCGGCACGGGCCAGCCCGCCTACTACCCGTGGGTCATCGACGACGACCCGGAGTCGGGCGAGGGTTTCGAGGCCGCCGTCGCATACGCCGTCGCGGAGGAGCTCGGCTTCGCCGCGGAGGACGTGGTGTGGGTGCGCACGACGTTCGACGAGGCGATCGCACCGGGGCCGAAGTCGTTCGACATCAACCTGCAGCAGTTCTCGATCACGCCCGAGCGGGCGGAGTCCGTCGACTTCAGCTCGGCCTACTACACGACCTCGCAGGTCGTCGTCACTACCGCCGACTCGCCTGCCGCCGACGCCTCGTCGATCGCCGATCTGAAGGATCTCCTCATCGGCGCGCAGACGGGAACGACGAGCTTCACGGCCGTCGAGCAGGTCATCGCGCCGGCACAGGGCGCGCAGGCGTTCACCTCCAACGACGACGCCAAGCTCGCGCTCGAGAACGGCCAGGTCGACGCGATCGTCGTCGATCTGCCGACGGCGTTCTACATCTCGGGCGCCGAGCTCAGCGACGGAGTCCTCGTCGGACAGCTCCCCGAGATCGGCGGAGAGGAGGGCGACGAGTTCGGGCTCGTGCTCGCCAAGGACTCGCCGCTCACCGGCGACGTCACGGCCGCGGTCGACGCGCTCCGCGAGGACGGCACCCTCGACGCGATCGCCGAGGAGTGGCTCGGCGGCGACGACGAGGCGCCGCTCCTCGGCTGAGCGTCACGCGACTCGAAAGCCTGGGCGGATGACCCCGACCGACGTGCGCGCCGTGAGCGCCGTCGAGCAGGAGCGGCGGGCGTACCGACGCCGCCAGGGCCTCCGCTCTGTCGCCGTGAGCGTCGTCTCGACGCTCGCCTTCGCGGCCGTCATCTGGCTCACGCTCGTGAACCTCCCGGGGTGGGAGCGCGTGCAGCTGACGTTCTTCGACCTCGACGTGCTCGTGGCGGCGCTTCCCCGCGTGTGGGACGGCTTCCTCCTCAACCTGCGCGTGCTCGCGATGACGGTCGTGATCGTCCCGGTGCTCGCTTTGCTCATCGCGGCCGCGCGCACGCTGCGCGGGCCCGTGTGGCTGCCCGTCCGCGCGATCGCGGCGGGCTACACCGACGTCTTCCGCGGGCTGCCGCTCCTGATCGTGCTCTACCTCGTCGGATTCGGAGTCCCGGGGCTCGGATTCCTCCCCGACCGTCTGCCGTACGAGTTCTGGGGCACGATCGCGCTGTCCCTCACCTACTCGGCGTACGTCTCCGAGGTCTTCCGCGCCGGCATCGAGGCCGTGCATCCTTCCCAGCGCCAGGCGGCGCGGTCGCTGGGCCTCAGCCACGCGAAGACCATGCGTCTCGTCGTCGTGCCGCAGGCTGTCCGCAAGGTCACGCCAGCGCTCATGAACGACTTCGTCGCGCTGCAGAAGGACGTCGGCCTCATCTCGGTGCTCGGCGCGACGGACGCCGTCAGGGCAGCGCAGATCGAGACGGCCGCGTTCTTCAACTTCACCCCGTACGTGCTGGCGGGCCTGCTCTTCGTGCTCCTCGCGATCCCGACCATCCGCTTCACGGACTGGTACACCGACCGCGTCAGGTCGCGCGAGCAGATCGGGGGCATCGTATGAGCGGCACGAGAGGCGGCACCCCGGACGGCGCCGTGCTGCGGCTTCGCGGCGTCTGGAAGTCCTACGACGGCCACGACGTGCTGCGCGGCGTCGATCTCGACGTCGCGGAAGGCGAGGTCGTCGCGCTCATCGGCGCGAGCGGGTCGGGGAAGTCGACGCTCCTGCGCACGATCAACCTCCTCGAGCCCGTCGACGACGGCCGCATCTGGCTGAGGGATGTCGATGTGAGCGATCCGCGCGTCGACGCCGACGCCGTGCGAGCGAGGATCGGCGTGGTGTTCCAGCAGTACAACCTCTTCCCGCACCTCACGGCGCGACAGAACATCGCGCTGGCGCTGCGGCACGTCCACGGACGGCCGAGGGCGATCGCCGAGGAGGAGGCGCTCGCGGCGCTCGCGCGCGTCGGCCTCGCAGACAGGGCGTCGGCCCATCCGGATCGGCTGTCCGGCGGCCAGCAGCAGCGCGTCGCGCTCGCCCGCGCCGTCGTGAGCGCACCGGAGCTGCTCCTCCTCGACGAGATCACGTCGGCGCTCGACCCCGAGCTCGTCGGCGAGGTGCTCGAGCTCGTCCGCGCACTCGCGGACGACGGTGCGACGATCGTCATGGCGACGCACGAGATGGCCTTCGCCCGCGACGTGGCCGATCGCGTCGTCTTCCTCGACGACGGGCGCATCGTCGAGGAGGGGCCGCCGTCGCAGATGTTCGGCGCTCCACGCGAGGAGCGCACGCGCGCCTTCCTGACCCGCTTCACCGCCTGAGTCGTCTGCGGAGGGGACGTCGCCTGCCGGCCCGGCGCTCCCCAGACGATCCGGACGTCCTCCCAGGGGATGACCCTGAGCCGCCCCTGGTTCATCCCCCAGCGGGATGCGCCGGCCGTCCCTCCTGTCAGAGGCTGGAGACATCCGAGTCGCGCACCGCCAGGAGGAGACATGCCCGCCATCGCCGTCACGCCGTCGTCCGCTTCGCAGGCCGCACCGCGCGCCCGCGTCGCCGATCCCGCCTACACGGCGCTGCGGATCGCCGCCGGGTCGCTCGTCTTCCTCGGCACGGAGTCGACCGTGTCGATCAGCACGCTGCACCTCGCGCAGGCCGGCCGGGGGTGACAGGCTGAGCACATGAAGACGTGGCTCATCCGGTTCGCGTGCCTGTACCTCTTCGACGTGCTCGTGCTGTCACTCGTCGGCTGGTTCGTCGGCTCCGTGCACGTCGGCTGGGCCGCCTGGTGGGCGGCGCTCGTCCTCGCCCTCGCCACGATCTGGCTGAAGCCGCTGCTCGCGCGGCTCTTCCGCGGCGCCGCGTCATCGGTCGCCCGACGCGCGCAAATCGGCGAGAAGCTCGTGCAGTACCTCGCGTCCTTCGCCGTCCAGCTCGTCATCTGGCTGCTCGTCGTCTGGCTCTCCGACGTCTCCGTCCGCGGATGGTTCTGGGGCTACGTGCTGCCGCCGCTGTACCTGCTCATCGCCTGGGTCGTCTACGACCTCGTCGACGACCGGCTCGCGCGCCGCGCGACGCGGCTCTACGACGGCACCCGGGCGCGGATGAGGGCGCGTCGGGATGCACGCTGAGCTCACGGCACGAGGCGCTGCCTGAGGTCCTTCCGCAGGATCTTCCCCGTCGCCGACTTGGGCACGGCATCGACGAAGACGACGCGGCGCACCTTCTTGTACGGCGCGACCTGCGCGTTGAGCTCCGCGAGGATGGCCGCCTCGTCGGGCTCACCCGCAGCCACGACGAACGCCACGGGCACCTCGTCGCCGTCCTCGAGCGGCTCGCCCACGACGGCCGCATCCGCGACGCGGTCGCTCGCGAGGAGGAGCGCCTCCAGCTCGGCGGGGGCGACCTGGTACCCCTTGTGCTTGATGAGCTCCTTCAGCCGGTCGACGATGTACACGGCTCCCGCGGCGTCGTAGGCGGCGATGTCGCCCGTGCGGAGCCATCCGTCCGCCGTGATGGTCGCCGCCGTCGCCTCCGGGTTGTCGAGGTACCCGAGCATGACCTGCGGGCCGCGCACCCACAGCTCGCCCGACGCGGAACGCCCGTCGGCCGGCACCGCGATCTCGCGCCCGTCGTCGATGTCGACGATCCGCACCTCGGTCGCCGGGACCGCCGGCCCGATCGACGACAGCGGCACGGTGTGCCCCGACCCCCGCGACATGGCGTGCGACACGGGGCTGAGCTCGGTCATCCCGTACCCCTGCAGCACCTCGACCCCGAGGCGCTCCTCGACGGCCCGGCCGAGACGCTCGTCGAGCGGGGCGGCACCCGAGAACACCGTCCGCAGCGTCGTCAGCGTGTACGCGTCGACGAGCGGGTGCTTCGCGAGCGCGACGGCGATGGGCGGCGCGATGAACGCGTACGACACCTTCTCGTCCTGGATGGTGCGGAGGAAGTCGGCGAGGTCGAACCTCGGCATCGTCACGAGGGTCGCGCGCACGCGGAAGGCGAGGTTCAGCAGCACGGTCATGCCGTAGATGTGGAAGAACGGCAGGACGGCGAGCACGCGCTCGCCCTGGTCGACGCCGATGCGGTCGACGCACTGCTGCACGTTGGCGACGAGGTTGCGGTGCGAGAGCATGACGCCCTTGGGCACCCCCGTCGTGCCGGACGAGAACGGGATGACGGCGACGTGGGCGGCGGGATCGAACGACACCTCGGGAGCCGGAGCCCGCTCGGCCAGCATCCCGGAGAGCGAGGGATGGCCGGCGGCGCCGTCGAGCACGACGATCCGGTCGTCCGCGATCCCCGCCGCGCGGGCCGCGATGATCGATCCCTCGGCGAGCGCGCCGACCGTCACGTGCGCGACGGTCCCGGCCATCCGCAGCTGCTTCTCGATCTCGCGGGGCGTGAACAGGGCGTTCACCGTCGTCGCCGTCGCCCCCGCACGCAGGATGCCGTGGAAGGCGATGGCGAACGCGGCGGAGTTCGGGGCGTGCAGGGCGACGACGTCGCCGACGCCGATGCCCCGGACGGACAGGGCGCCCGCGAACGCGTCGATCGCGTCGACGAGCTCGCCGTAGGTCGTGACGGCCCCCGTCGGCCCGTCGACGACGGCGGGGAGCGCCCGCTCCTCGGCGGTCAGGCCCTCGAAGAGGAGCGCGTGGACGGAGGTCTCGGGGAACACAGCTGCGTCGGTGTGCATGGGGACATCCTGACCCCCCGTCCGCCGACGCGCCACCATCCGGCGCGCGCGCCGCGCCTCAGGCGACCGAGCGCTCCGCCGCCTCCACGACGTTGGTCATGAGCAGCGCGACCGTCATGGGCCCGACACCGCCGGGGTTCGGCGAGACGAAGCCCGCGACCTCCGCGACGTCGGGGTGCACGTCGCCGTAGACCCTCGACTTGCCCGTCTCGGCGTCGGTCTCGCGTGTCACGCCCACGTCGAGCACGGCGGCGCCGGGCTTGACGTCGGCGGCGCGGATGAGGTGCTTGACGCCCGCTCCCGCAACGATGACGTCGGCCTGCCGCAGGTAGGGCGCCATGTCGGGAGTGCCGGTGTGCACCTGCGTCACCGTCGCGTTGACGTCGCGCCGCGTGAGCAGCAGACCCATCGGACGGCCGATCGTCACGCCGCGGCCGACCACCACGACGTGCTTGCCGCCGAGGTCGTAGCCGCCCCGGACGAGCAGCTCGATGACACCGCGCGGCGTGCACGGCAGCGGCGTCGCGATGGGCGCGTTGACGTTCAGCACGAGCCGCCCGAGGTTCGTCGGGTGCAGGCCGTCGGCGTCCTTCGCGGGGTCGATCCGCTCCAGGATCGCATCGGTGTCGAGGTGCTTCGGCAGCGGCAGCTGCACGATGTAGCCGTGGCACGTCTCGTCGGCGTTGAGCTCGTCGATGAGCGCCTCGACCTCGGCCTGCGTGGCGTCGGCCGGCAGCTCGCGCTGGATCGAGTTCATCCCGATCGCGACGGACTGCTTGTGCTTCATGCCGACGTACAGCTGCGACGCCGGGTCTGCGCCGACGAGCACGGTCGCGATGCCGGGCGTGACGCCCTTCTCCTTCAGCGCGGCGACGCGGTCGGCGAGCTCCGCCTTGATGGCGTCCGACGCGGCCTTGCCGTCGAGGATCTGCGCGGTCATCCGGATTCCCTCATTCCTCGGTCGGGTTCCGCCGAGACCAGCCTGCGTCGACGAGACCGCGCGGAGAGCGCGGGTCCCGGCGACCGTGGCCGGTCTCGGCAGGACGTGCAGTGGGTCAGACGCCCGCGTAGCCCTGGCCGGACTGCTCGAGGCCCGGGTAGAGCGGGAACGCGTCGGCGAGCGCGGCGACGCGGTCGCGGAGCGCAGCGACGTCGGCGCCGGGGATGAGCGCGAGCGCGATGATGTCGGCCACCTCGGTGAACTCCGCGTCGCCGAAGCCGCGCGTCGCGAGGGCGGGCGTGCCGATTCGCAGACCCGACGTCACCATCGGCGGGCGCGGGTCGTTCGGGACCGCATTGCGGTTGACCGTGATGCGGATGTCGTGGAGGAGGTCCTCCGCCTCCTTGCCGTTGATCGCCGCGTCGCGCAGGTCGACGAGCACGAGGTGCACATCGGTGCCGCCCGAGCGCACCGCGATGCCGGCGTCCTTGACGTCCTGCCGGGCGAGGCGATCGGCGAGGATGGCCGCGCCGCGGACGGTGCGCTCCTGGCGGTCCTTGAAGGCGGGGCTCGCCGCGAGCTTGAACGCCGTCGCCTTGGCGGCGATGACGTGCATGAGGGGGCCGCCCTGCTGACCGGGGAAGACAGCCGTGTTGATCTTCTTCGCGAGGTCGGCGTCGTTCGTCAGGATGAAGCCCGAACGCGGACCGCCGATCGTCTTGTGCACGGTCGACGAGACGACGTGCGCATGCGGGACGGGGCTGGGGTGCACGCCGGCGGCGACGAGCCCCGCGAAGTGCGCCATGTCGACCCACAGGTACGCGCCCACCTCGTCGGCGATGGCGCGGAACGCGGCGAAGTCGAGCTGGCGGGGGTACGCCGACCAGCCCGCGATGATGACCTTCGGCTTGTGCTCGATGGCGAGGCGGCGCACCTCGTCCATGTCGACGAGCGACGTCTCGGGGTCGACGCCGTACGCGACGATGTCGTAGAGCCGGCCGGAGAAGTTGATCTTCATGCCGTGCGTGAGGTGGCCGCCGTGGTCGAGCGACAGCCCGAGGATCGTGTCGCCGGGGCGGGCGATGGCGTGCAGCACGGCCGCGTTCGCGGTGGCGCCCGAATGGGGCTGCACGTTCGCGAACGCGGCGCCGAAGAGCGACTTCGCGCGCTCGATCGCGAGCTCCTCCGCGACGTCGACCTCCTCGCAGCCGCCGTAGTAGCGACGGCCGGGATAGCCCTCGGCGTACTTGTTCGTGAGCACCGATCCCTGCGACTGCAGGACCGAGACGGGCACGAAGTTCTCCGACGCGATCATCTCGAGGAAGCCGCGCTGGCGGTCGAGCTCGCGCTGGAGCACCTGGGCGATCTCGGGGTCGACCTCGGCGAGGGGGGCGTTGAACAGCGGATCGGTCATGACGATCTCCAGACGACAGGCGAAAAGGGGTCATCGCATCGGCCCAGGCGTGCGGTCGAATGCCGTCTCGGTCGCTTCCCGGTGGTACACCACCTCAACGCCAGTCGCGACGCGAACAGCATAGCGCGCGATGTGGAAGTGTTCTCGACATGGGTCTGCTGCTCCACTCCGCGATGCTCGTGACAGACGGGCGTGCCGTGCGCGACGGATGGCTGCGCGCGGAGCACGGCAGGATCGTCGCATCGGGGGACGGCGAGGGCTGGCGTGCCGCCGCGCAGGCGGGCGATGTCGTGCACGACCTCCGGGAGCTCGCGGGCGATGGCGCCGTCCTGTCGCCAGGCCTCGTCGACCTCCACGTCCACGGCGGAGCGGGAGCGGCTGTCGACGACGGCGCGACGGCCATCCGAACGACGAGGGCGCTGCACAGGGCGCACGGCACGACGAGCGCCGTGGTCTCGCTCGTGACCGCCTCGATCGATGCGCTCGTCGAACGCGTCGGCGCCGTCGCACGGCTCACGCGGGAGGACGCCGGCGTGCTCGGCAGCCACCTCGAGGGGCCGTTCCTCGATCCGGGCCACCACGGCGCGCACGATCCGGCGCTGCTCGTCGCCCCGTCGGAGGATGCCGTCGCGCGCGTGCTCGACGCCGGCCTCGTGGACGGGCGCCAGACCATCCGGCAGGTGACGATCGCGCCGGAGCTCCCTGGCGCGATGGCGGCGATCCGGCGCCTGACGGAGTCGGGGATCGTCGCCGCGATCGGCCACACCGACGCCGACGCCGCGACGACCCGGCAGGCGGTCGAGGCGGGGGCGACGCTCCTCACGCACACCTTCAACGCCATGCCGGGCATCCACCACCGCGCGCCAGGGCCCGTGCCGGTCGCGATCGACGACGACCGCGTCGTGCTCGAGCTCATCGCCGACGGCGTGCACGTCGCAGACGAGGTGATGCGGATGCTGCTCCGGTCGGCACCGGGTCGCATCGCGCTCGTCACGGACGCGATGGCGGCGACGGGGATGGCCGACGGCGACTTCCGGCTGGGCGATCTCGACGTCGTGGTGACGGACGGCGTGGCGCGCGTCGCGGGGACGGACACGATCGCCGGGTCGACGCTCACGCAGGACGCGGCCGTTCGGCGGATCGCGGGGCTCGGCGTCCCGCGCGCGGAGGCGCTGCGCGCGGCCACGTCGACGCCGGCCGGCGTGCTGGGGATGGCCGGGGAGATCGGGACGCTGCGCGTGGCGGCGCGCGCCGATCTCGTGCTGTGGACGTCCGGGCTCGAGATCGCGCGCGTGTGGACGGCGGGGGACGAGTAAGGGGCTCGGACCCCTCCCCCGAGTCGTCCGAGCCCCTGCGCCGCGTACGCGACGAGTCCCCCAGGAGGACCGCCCCGCGCTCCCCAGCTGCCGGGTCGGCGTCTCCTACACCCCATGAGACGGGGTGCGGCCGGTTTCATTACGCGGGTTCGGAAAAATTCTCGAGGATGCCCGGAAACAGCCCCCGTCCAGGGGAATACGCCGTGAGATCCCACCCGGGGGTGGCGGTGGCGGACGATCCGGAGGAAGATGTCCGGAGGCCTGCGAACCCGAACGCGGGCCTGCCAGCGGCCACCGCGAACCGAAGCGGTGATCGGCATGCCTGACGACCGGACACGACCCGCGAATGACGACTGACGACACCATCCCCGACGCCGAGGGCTCGGCGACCCCGGACGCCGACCTCGTGCTGAGGTCGCGCTCGGGCGACCAGCAGGCGTACGGGGAGCTGTGGCGCCGTCATTACCGTTCGGGGATCGTCGCCGCACGGTCGATCACGTCGAGCATCGACTCCGACGACCTCGTGCAGGAGGCGTACGCGAAGATCCTGCAGTCGATCCAGCGCGGCAACGGCCCGACGGGGTCGTTCCGCGCGTACCTGTTCACGACCATCCGCAACATCGCGGCGACGTGGGGGCGCGCGCCGTCGGCCGCGACGAGCGATTTCCTCGACGAGGTCGAGGATCCGGAGTCGACCGAGGCGGCGACCGACGAGGCACTCGACCGGAGTCTCACGCACAGCGCGTTCCGCAGCCTGCCGACGAGGTGGCAGGAGGTGCTCTGGTACACCGAGATCGAGCAGATGAAGCCGGGCGAGATCGCGCCGTTGCTCGGGATGAAGGCGGCCGCCGTGTCGCAGCTCGCGTTCCGGGCGCGCGAGGGCCTGCGGGAGGCGTGGATCCAGGCGCACATCGCCTCCGTCGACGCCGGGTCGGAGCACGCCTGGACGATCGAGCGTCTCGGAGCGCATACCCGCGGCAACCTCGGCGCACGCGACAGGGCGAAGATGGACGCCCATCTCGCGGAGTGCGCGCGGTGCGCGATCGTCGCGTCGGAGGCGAAGGAGGTCGGCAGCCGGCTCGCGCTCGTGCTGCTGCCGCTCGCGATGGGCGCCGCCGGCGCGACGTCGTACCTCGCCTCGCTGCAGCGGGACGAGGCGGCCTACATCGCGCTCGCGGCCATGCCGTCGTCGGTCTACGAGGGCGCCGTCGTGGTGGCGGGCGGCGCTGTCGGCGCCGGTGGAGTCGTGGGCGCGGCCGGGGCGGATGGCGCGGCGAAGGCGCTCGCAGGCGCGGGCGCGGCATCGGGATCGGGCGGCGGCGCCGCGACGAACCCGGCGTGGACCATCGGCGGGATCGTCGGGGCCGGTGTCGCCGCGGCCGCCGTGGCGGGAGCCGTGCTGGCCGCGACGCTGACGGGCGGCTTCGGAGGCTCGGCGAGCGAGGCCGCGTCGTCGTTCGACGACCCGGCGCAGCAGGACGCGTCGATCGAGGCGTCGGACGAGCTCATGACCGAAGCGGAGGACGTCGTCGAGCCCCCGCTCGCGACGCCCGAGCCAAGCGCGACGCCGACCGCCGCGCCCTCGCCGTCGCCGACCCTCGCGCCCGTGCCGCCGGCGGCCCCGACCGCTGCGCCGACGGCGGCGCCGACCTCCGAGCCGACGGCTGAGCCGACGGAGCCGGAGCCCGAGCCGACCGAGCCCGCCGCTCCCGTCGTGCCGGCTCCGCAGCCGACGGCCTCGGCCACGGCCACTCCGTCGCCCACGGCCTCTCCGTCGCCCGCGCCGACTCCGTCCCCCTCGGAGTCGCCTGCGCCTTCCGCGTCACCCGCGGTCGCGGCGCCCATCGCGCTGGAGGGGGCGTCCGTCGTCGATGCGGCGCAGCGGATCGTGTCGCTCGAGCTCTCCGGCGAGCCCGATGAGACCGTGACGGTCGCGACGGGCGAGGCGTCGCCCGTGTCGTCGGTGTCGCCGGTGTCGTCGGTGCGGATGATGTCGTTCTTCACGACGCTCGCGGGTTCGCTCGGCACGGCGTCGTTCTCGGATGACGGTCTCGCCGAGTTGCAGGTGGAGCTGACGGCCGAGCAGGTGGCGGAGGATGTGGACGTCGTCGTCTCCTACGCCGAGGTCGAGGGCGACGCGCTGACGTTCACGCTCTCGGCGGCCGGAGTGCGGGATCCGCTGCTCGCCGCGGTCGAGCCGACGGCGACGCCGGAGCCGAGCCCGACGGTCACGCCGACGCCGACGGTCACGCCGACACCGACACCCGAGCCCACACCGACACCGACACCGACACCGACGATCACTCCGCCCATCGAGACGCCTGCCCCGATCGCGTCGCTCACCGTGGAGGGCGGGACGGTCGTCGACAAGAACGCCGGACGCGTCGAGATCGAAGTGCGCGGAGAAGGCAAGTATGACGTCGCCGTCTATATCGGCGACAGCGATGCTGCCGCGGATTCGGTGAGGCTGCGCGGAAACGGAACCGGCGAGCTCGAGTTCTCGCTCGGGGCCGGTCAGGCCGTCGCGAACCTCCCGATCCGCGTCGCGTACACCGGCGAGGGTCTGAGCGAACGGGATGCCACGACGACGCTGGGTGCGCTCATCGACATCGACGACGTCGCGATCGACGAGCCGATATCGGCGCTCGGCTCCGTCGCTCCTGGTTCGAAGGTCCTGGAACTCGTCATATCAGGCGAGGTCAACGCCGCCGTCACCGTGGTTTTCGGTGACAGCATCCAGGCCACCACCCTCGTCAATGGTCACGCCGAGGTGTCCTTTCCTGTGAGCGTCGAGCAGTACCACGCGGCGAGCTCGACAGGCCTCGTCATCTCGTACGTCGCGGCTCACGCCAGCGCTCCCTCGCTTTCTCAGAAACTGGACCAGCTCGGTGTCCTTCAGGCATTGAGCGATGATGACCTCGTGCTGGGACCGATCACCAGCGCCACGCGAGTAGATCGCAATCACTTCACCGTCGGCTTCGAGGTGTACGGCACTGCGGGGATTTCGGCTGTGTTGACCTATGAGGGTCAAGAGGCGCCGGTCGTCATCGATCCAGACGGCACCTTCGTCCAGTTCCTCGTCGAGGATGACCCCTCGCGTGCATACGACTCGCGAGTGTCCGCCACCTACGCCGCTCCCGTGTACGCGAAGGGGACAGACGATTCTCTGGCGGAACTCGGCGTCCTCGACTGGGCCCCTGATCGGTGGCTCGAGTTCGGCTCCGTGCAGGAATCCACCGTGACGCCGGCAGGCGTGAACGTCGAGCTGACCTTCATCGTGCGCGGCGAGCCGGGCACCCAATTCACCGCCCGATTCAACAACTCTGAAGCCACGAAACCTCTTGACGACGACACCGACCACGACGGCTTCGGCGAGGCAACGGTCACGATCACCGGTTCGCTGGTCAATCTCACGGCTCTGTATCTGACCGGCGCTGAGGTTGAGATCAGCAACGCGGACGGATCGCGGTTCGCACCGCTCAGCGATCTCATCCCTCCCTTCTCCGGTGGTTGATCCCCCGCTACGATCGCCTTTCGTGACCGAACACCCGTACGGGCCCGAATGGGTGCGCCGTGATGCGATCGCGGCCGACGGCATCCGGCTCGCGTACTGGAGCGCCGGCGAGGGCCATCCGCTGATCCTCATCGCGGGTCAGGCGGTCGACCACCGGTCATGGCAGATCGCCGGTCCGATGCTGCTGCCGGGGCGCCGTGTGATCGTCTTCGACCACCGCGGCATCGGCGACAGCGAGCTCGGGGACGCCGATCGCTTCACGACGCGCCTGTTCGCCGACGACATCGTGCACGTCCTCGACGACGCCGGAGTCGAACGCGCCGACGTGCTGGGCCACTCGATGGGCGGTCGCGTGGCGCAGTGGCTCGCGGCCGACCATCCCGACCGGGTCAGGCGGCTCGTCCTCGCGTCGACCTCGGCCGGCGACGCCTACGGCACGCGCCGAACCGACGAGGTCGACCGCGCCATCCGCTCGCCCGACCCCGAGGTGGTCGCGAGCGTGTTCTGGGACGACTCCGGTCGCGACCTCGTCCGGCTGCTCGCTGTGGGGCGCGACCGCACGGCGCTCGCGCGGCATCATCGCGCGAGCCGTCACCACGATGCCCTCGCGGACCTCTCGCGCATCTCCGCGCCGACGCTCGTCCTGCACGGGGAGCACGACGAGCTCACCCCGGTCGACAACGCGCGCATCCTCGACGATCACATCCCGACCGCGCGGCTGACGATCGTCAAAGGGGCCCGCCACGGCATCGTGCTGGATGGCGGCCTCGGCCTGCAGATCGCCGACCGGTTCCTGCGCCGGGACCTCCCGAGCTGACACGTCACCTCCCCCGCCCTCGCCATCCGCGATAGCGTCGGCCACATGACCGCTCCGCTCCGCATCGCCGTCACGGGTGCCGCCGGCCAGATCGGCTACAGCCTGCTCTTCCGACTCGCCGCCGGCGCGCTCGGCCCACGCGACGTCGATCTGCGCCTCCTCGAGGTGACGCCGGCTCTCGAGAAGGCCGACGGCGTCGCGATGGAGCTCGTCGACGGCGCCTTCCCGCAGCTCGCGGGTCTCACCCTCACCGACGACCCGCGCGTCGCGTTCGAGGGCGCCGACCTCGCGCTCCTCGTCGGAGCCCGGCCCCGCACAGTCGGCATGACGCGCGCCGACCTGCTCTCCGCCAACGGCGCCATCTTCACCGCCCAGGGTCGCGCGCTGAACGATGCGGCGGGCGACGCCGTCCGCGTGCTCGTGACGGGCAACCCCGCGAACACGAACGCGCTCATCACCCAGCAGAACGCGCCCGACATCCCCGCCGACCGCTTCAGCGCGCTCACGCGGCTCGATCACAACCGCGCCGTCGCCCAGCTCGCGCAGAAGACCGGTTCGCCCGTCCGCGTCATCACGCGCCTTGCGATCTGGGGCAACCACTCCGCGACGCAATACGCCGACCTCTCGCATGCCCTGGTCGATGGCCGCCCGGCGCTCGACCTCGTCGACCGCGCCTGGGTCGAGGACGACTTCCTTCCCACGGTCGCGAACCGCGGCACCGCGGTCATCCAGGCGCGAGGCTCCTCCTCGGCCGCCTCCGCGGCGAGCGCGACGGTGGATGCCGCGCGCGACTGGCTGAACGGCACCGCTCCGCACGACTGGACCTCGATGGCCGTCGTCTCGGACGGCTCCTACGGCGTCCCCGACGGGCTCGTGTCGTCGTTCCCCGTGACGACGTCGGATGGCCGCTGGGCGATCGTCCCCGACCTCGCGATCGACGGGTTCTCGCGGTCGCGCATCGACGCGTCCGTCGCGGAGCTCGCCGCCGAGCGCGAGGCCGTGCGCGCGCTCGGGCTCATCCCGCGCTGACAGCGGCCGCGAAGCGCGCCTGCGCGCCCTCGGACGTCTGCTCCCGCGTCGAGGCGACCGTGCGTCTCACGGTGAGACGCGCATCAGCGCCGCCGCCCCGTGCCGAACAGCCCCCGGATGACGCTGTTGACGAGCGTCGTGGCGGCGGACCCGACGACGCGCTCCACGACGCGGTCCGTGCTCGTGCGCGTCTGCCGCTTCGTCGTCGAGCGCCCCGTCGTCGCCTTCAGCAGCCGGTCGTACTCCTTCTGCGCCTTCTTCTCGATCGCGGCCCGCTGCTTCTCGTACTCCGCGTCGGTCTTGGCCTTCTCGAGCGCCGCTTCCTCCGTCTCGGCCGCCGCGGCGGCGGCGTTCATCTTCGCGGTGAGCATCTCGTAGGCCGACTCCCGATCGACCCTCTCGCCGTAGGCGGCGAGCAGCGGCGAAGCGGCCACGGCCGCCTCGACCGTCGCAGCGGGCGACGCGTCCATGAGCCCCTGCGGAGCACGCATCCGCGTCCACGCGACCGGCGTCGGTGCGCCCTTCTCGCTCATCACGGTGACGATCGCCTCGCCCGTGCCGAGCTCCTGCAGCACGCGCTCGAGCGCGTATCCCGAGGTCGGATAGGTGCCGACCGTCGCACGCAGCGCCTTCGCGTCGTCGGGCGTGAACGCGCGCAGCGCGTGCTGCACGCGCGAGCCGAGCTGCCCGAGCACGTCGCCGTGCACATCCTTCGGGGTCTGCGTCACGAAGAAGACGCCGACCCCCTTCGACCGGATGAGCCGCACGGTCTGGGTGATCGCGGCGAGGAAGTCCTTCGAGGCGTCTCGGAAGAGCAGGTGCGCCTCGTCGAAGAAGAACACGAGCTTCGGCTTGTCGGCGTCGCCCACCTCGGGGAGCAGCTCGAACAGCTCGGCCAGCAGGTACATGAGGAACGTCGAGAACAGCTGCGGGCGGTCCACGACGCCCGGCACCTCGAGCAGCGAGACGATGCCGCGGCCATCCGGCGCCGTCCGGAGGAAGTCCTGCACGTCGAACTCGGGTTCGCCGAAGAAGACGTCGGCGCCGCCCTCCGCGAACGCGACGAGCTCGCGCAGGATCACCCCGGCGGTCGCCGCCGAGATGCCGCCGATGCCCTTCAGCTCGCCCTTGCCCTCGTCGCTCGTCAGGTACTGCAGGACGGCGCGGAGGTCGGCGAGGTCGACGAGCGGGAGCCCCTTCTCGTCGGCGTAGTGGAACACGAGCCCGAGGCTCGATTCCTGGGTGTCGTTGAGCCCGAGCACCTTCGACAGCAGGAGCGGCCCGAACCCCGTCACCGTGGCCCGCACGGGAACGCCCGTTCCGAGGCCGCCGAGCGCGAAGTACTCGACGGCGGCCGCCTCGGGCTCCCACTCCTGCCCGATCGCGGTCGTGCGGGCGAGCAGCTTGTCGCTCGAGGCGCCCGGCGACGCCATCCCCGTGAGGTCGCCCTTGATGTCGGCGGCGAACACGGGGACACCCTTCGCCGCGAGCTGCTCGGCGAGTCCCTGCAGCGTGCGGGTCTTGCCCGTGCCCGTCGCCCCTGCCACGAGCCCGTGACGGTTGAGCATCGGCAGCGGGATGCGCACCTGCACGTCGGCCCTCGGCTCCCCGTTCACGAGCGCCCCGAGGTCGAGCGTCTCGCCCGCGAACGCGTATCCGTCGCGGATGCGCTGCACCTCGGCCTCGTCGAGCGGCCCCCCGGATGGCGCCGCCGCGGCGGGCGCGGACTGCGATGGCTCCGCCGCGGACGCCGCGGACGCCGGGGGCTCCGCGGACGCCGTCTCGGCGGGCGCCGGCGGTTCCCCCGCCGCACCGTCGCGGGCGGCCGCCGCGGCCGCCTCCGCCGCCGCGAGCTTGGCGCGGGCCTCCGCGGCCTTCAGCGCCGCGTCGGCCGCGGCGGCCTCGGCGCGGAGTCTCTCGAGTTCTGCGGCAGCGGCATCGGGCGCGTTCTCGGCACTCATGGCGACAGCCTAGCCAGGGCGCGGCGCCGATCCGGCGGACACGATGCAGGAGATCCCCGCCCTGTCAGCGCGCGCGTCGCCGGCATCCCGCGGCCACCCGCCGCCCCGCGACCCCGGATTTCCTGCGCTGTGTCACGGCACGCGCCGGCCGGCGTCACGCCCGCAGGGCGCGAAGCCGCTGCTCCTCCGCATCGAGCGGTGCGTGCAGCAGCGCGGCGAGCACGAGCGCGATCCCCACGCCGATGAGGGCGCCGCCGAGGGTGTCGCTCGCCCAGTGCGCGGAGAGGTAGGTGCGGGCGAAGGCCATCGACAGCGTCCAGACGACGGCGATGGCGGCCATCCACCACCGGTCGACGATCACCCACAGCGCGAAGACGACCGTCGCGGCGTTCGCGACGTGCCCCGACGGGAACGAGCCCTCGTCGACGATGACGAGGATGTCCTCCGGTCGCTCCCGCCCGAACAGCGCCTTGAGCAGCTGCACGAGCGCGGCGCTCGTCGCCGTGGCGAGCGCGAAGTACAGCGCACCCACCCGCCTCCGCCGGATGAGCAGCACGGCGACCGCCGCGAGCGGCACGACGAGGATGGCCCACCAGCCGCCTCCGACCTCGTCGAGCAGGAGCGAGAACGCCAGTCGCGCGCCCGGCGGCGGATCGGCGAGCACGCCGGCCCACCACGTGTCGATCGCGAACGGGATGCCGTGGAGCATCGTCGCGTAGCCGAGGACCGCGGCCGCGACGAGCAGCCCGAGCCCCCACCATCCCTCCGCTCTGCGCGACAGCCTCATCGCCTCATTGTGCCCGCTGCGGACGGCGGATGACCGCTCAATCGGCCAGCTGCCCGAGCGAGCGCGGTCGCACGACCGTCCACAGCGACAGCACCGCGATCGCCGCGCAGCCGACCATGACGACCGCCATCGTCGTGCCCGTGATCCCCGACGCCGCGGAGATCAGCCCGACGACGGGCGAGATCACGCCGGCGATGCCGTTGTTGGTCGCTCCGAGGATCGACGCCGCCGTTCCCGCCGCCTCGGGATGCCGGTCGAGCGCGAGCACCTGTGCGCACGGGAACGTGAAACCGCACGTCGACATGAAGACGAAGAGGGGGACGACGATGCCCCAGACGCCGAGGCCGAGCTGATCGCACACGATGATCGCCGTGGCCGACACCAGCAGCGACGCGGTCGACCAGGCCAGCACCCACTGCGGTCCGAACCGCGCGGCGAGCCGCGCGGCGATCTGGTTCCCGATGACGAGCCCGATCGAGTTCGCCGCGAACAGCAGGCCGTACTGCACCTGCGTGAAGCCGTAGGTCTCCTGGAAGAGGAACGACGACGCGGAGAGGTAGGAGAACAGCCCCGAGAACGTCATGGCGCCGATGACGAGCACGCCCAGGAAGACGCGATCCGTGAGGACGACGCGGTAGCGGTGCAGCACCGACACGGTCTCGTGCGACGTCCGATCCGCCGCGGGGCGCGTCTCGGGCAGCGCGAAGATCGCGCAGACGAGCATCACGACGCCGTACGCGGCCAGCACGATGAAGATGCCCCGCCACGGGATGACGGCGAGCAGCGCCGAGCCGATGAGCGGCGCCGCGACCGGCGCGACGCCTGTCACGAGCGCGAGCCGCGAGAGCATCACGACGAGGCGCCGACCGCCGAACAGGTCGCGCACCATCGCCATCGCGACGACGCCGCCCGCCGCCGCGCCCACCCCCATGAGCACGCGCGCAGCGCCCAGCAGGGCGAGCGATGGCGCGAACGCGGCCGCCATGCTCGCCACGACGTGCAGCGCGGTCACGACGAGCAGCGGAACGCGCCGCCCGACCTTGTCGCTCAGCGGCCCCACGATGAGCTGGCCGAGCGCGAACCCGATCATGGTCCCCGTCAGGGTGAGCTGGATGGCCGCGCTCGTCGTGTCGAAGTCGCGCTCGAGCAAGGGGAACGCCGGCAGGTAGAGGTCGATCGTGAACGGCCCGAGCGCCGTGAGCGCGCCGAGCAGCAGCACGTAGGTGAGACGCCGACGGCTCGAGAGCGCATCGCCCCGATGCGTGGGCGGCAGCTCGCCCGCCGCCGCGCGCGCAGCGTCCGGGAGGCGGAACGACCCCGTCGGGACGGGGATGACGCCCGTCGCGGTGGGGATGATCCCGGTACGGGGATGGGCGGAGTCGTGCTCTTCGTGGGTCATCGTGAGGCGTCGGCGCTTTCGCAGATGGGGGAGAAAAGAAAAGAGGTCCCGGACACCGCTTCCTCGACAGGCGATGGGGACTCACCCGATCCTAGGCCCGCGGCCAGGCGATGCATAGGGGAGAAAGCCAGGATCGTCGCCCGGTTCTCCCAGGCACGGCGTCCATGCGCCCGCATAGGATCGAGGCGTGTCGACGCAGAAGCGCCCCCAGCGGTCGAGCGGCAACCCCGCCAAGCAGGCCGAGATCAACCAGTCCGTGAAGCAGCAGCGCGAGGCGAAGCGCCAGGAGAAGCTGGCCGAGTACCAGCGGCAGCTCCAGAAGCGCCAGCGCGGCAAGGTCGTCTGGTGGACGGTCGGCTCCGTCGCCGCGGTGGCCGTCGTCGGCGCCATCGTCGCCTCCATCGTGTTCACGCCGCAGTCGAACCGCGTCACGTACACGGCCGGCGGCGACGGCGTGGAGATCGAAGGCGTCGAGACGTTCTCCAACACCAACACGCACGTCGAGGGGACGGTCGACTACGAGCAGACCCCGCCTGCCGGCGGCCCCCACAACCCGTACTGGCTGAACTGCGGCGTCTACACCGACCCCCAGACGAACGAGAACGCCGTCCACTCGATGGAGCACGGCGCCGTGTGGGTCACCTACGACCCCGAGCTCGTGGACGAGGAGGGCGTCGCGACGCTCGAGAGCTACCTGCCCTCGAGCTACACCATCCTCTCCCCCTATCCCGACCTCGGCACCGCGGTCGCCGTGAGCGCATGGAACGCGCAGCTGAAGCTCGATTCGGTCGACGACGAGCGCATCCCCGAGTTCTTCGAGGAGTACTGGCGCAACCAGAACGTGCCGGAGCCGAACGCCGTCTGCACGGGCGCCATCGACGGCCCCGGCAAGACCGCCTGACGGCGTCATGAGCGACCCCGTCGAGAGACCCGCACGACCGGGCATCCCCTGGCTGCTCGCGGTCGTCGCGATCGTGCTCGTGGGCGCGCTCGCGTTCGCCATCGGCCGCTTCTCGACGTTCGGTCTCCTCTCCGAGGCCACGGGGGCGACGGCCGGGCCGAACGCGGCGGATGCCGGCTTCGCCCGCGACATGCAGGTGCATCACTCGCAGGCCGTGGAGATGGCGATGATCGAATACCGCTCGACCGCCGACGAAGAGCTGCGCGTGCTCGCCTACGACATCGCGACGGCACAGGCAGGGCAGCGCGGCGAGATGTACGGCTGGCTCGTGGGATGGGGCCTGCCGCAGTCGGGAGATCCGCTCATGTCGTGGATGTCGGGCACGGGCCACGACCACGGGGCGGGCGCCGAGGCGACGACGGCCGAGCTCGAGGCCGCCATGGGGATGGCGGACGACGAAGAGATGGCGCGGCTGCAGGAGGCGTCCGGAACCGCGCGGGACTGTCTGTTCCTCGACCTCATGATCCGGCACCACGCCGGCGCCATCGAGATGACGGACGCCGTCGTCGAGCTCGGCAGCGACCCGCGCGTCATCGACACCGCACGGCACATGGGACAGAACCAGACCGCGGAGATCGCCGCGATGCAGGACATCCAGGAGCGCCTCGGCTGCTCCGCCTGATGCCGGACACGACGAAGGGCCCGCCTCGCGGCGGGCCCTTCGTCGTGCGTCAGCCCTTCGCCGATCCCGCGAGCAGGCCCCGCACGAAGTAGCGCTGCAGGAAGAGGAACACCAGCAGCGGCACGATGATCGCGATGAACGCGCCCGCCGTGAGGAGGTGCCAGTCCTGACCGCGCGAGCCCGTCATCTGGGCGAGCAGCTTCGTGACGGGCGCCACGTTGCCGTCCGCGAAGATGAGGGCGACGAGCAGGTCGTTCCACACCCAGAGGAACTGGAAGATGGCGAACGACGCGATCGCCGGCATCGACAGCGGCAGCACGATGCGGAAGAAGATCTGCCCGTGCCCCGCACCGTCCACCTTCGCCGCCTCGATCACGTCGGCGGGGATCTGGGCGATGAAGTTGTGCAGCAGGAAGATCGCGAGCGGCAGGCCGAAGATCGTGTGCGCGATCCACACCTGCGCGTAGCCCGACGACCCCACCGCCTGGATCACCTCGACGCCGAACAGCGTGCCCTGCGAGAACAGCTGCAGGAGCGGGATGAACGCCATCTGGATGGGGACGATCTGCAGCGCGAACACGAGGACGAACAGCACGTTCTTGCCGCGGAAGTCCATCCACGCGAAGCCGTACGCCGCGAGCGTCGCGATGATGAGCGGGATGATCGACGCCGGCAGCGTGATCGCGAACGAGTTCACGAACGCGCTCAGCATCGTGAGACCGCCCGTCGAGGTGCCGAGCGCCTCGACGTAGTTGTCGAACGTCCAGCCCCAGTTCTCGAAGACGGTCCACCATCCCGTCGTCTGGATCTCCACGCGCGGACGGAACGACGAGATGAAGACGCCGAACGTCGGGATGGTCCAGATCACGGCGATCACGAGGGCCGCGACCGTCGCCCACGGGTTGGTGAGCCGGCGCTTGGTGTCGCTCAGCGCGCGCTTCCTCGACGGCTTCCCTGCCGTCGTGACGAGCTCCGTCGCGGTCATCAGCGCACCTCCCTCTGTGCCTTGAGCTGACGGGCGTTGTAGATGACGAGCGGCAGCACGAGCACGAACAGCACGACGGCGTACGCCGCAGACCGTCCGGCCTCGAAGCTGCGGAACTGCGAGTACATCTCGTTCGCGAGGACCGAGGTGTTGTTCGCGCCCGCCGTCATGGTGCGCACGATGTCGAAGATCTTCATCGACGCGATGGCGATCGTGGTCAACACGACGACGATCGACGCGCGGATGCCCGGCACGACGACGTTCATGAACCGCTCGAACGCGTTCGCGCCGTCGAGCTCCGCCGCCTCCAGCTGCTCCGCCGGAACCCCCTTGATCGCCGCCGAGAGCACCACCATCGCGAAGCCCGTGTAGATCCAGACGAAGACGATGATGAGGAACAGGGTGTTCCACGGCTCCACCTGCAGGAACGGCACGGGCGAGCCGCCCAGCCAGACGAGGATCTGGTTGACGAAGCCGATCTGCTCGGCATCGGCCGGCCGCGCGGTGTACATGAAGCGCCAGATGATCGACGCCCCCACGAACGAGATCGCCATCGGCAGGAACACGAGGATCTTGTAGATCTTCTCCCCGCGGGTCTTGTCGATGAAGTACGCGTACACGAGGCCGATCACGGTCGAAACCACGGGCGCCACGAGCACCCAGACGATCGTGTTGACGACCGTGCGGATGCCCTGCGGCTGCGTGAAGATCCAGATGAAGTTGTCGAGCCCCACGAAGCGGTTGCCCGCCGCGTTGAACATCGACTGCCCGAACGTCTGGATGACGGGGAAGACGAGTCCGATGAGCAGGAGGATGAGCGCGGGCGCGAGGAATCCGACCAGCTGGAAGAGGTAGCCCGCCCCCTGCTTCGACCGGTAGTCGAGCCAGAAGAAGAGGAGGCCGAGCGCGCCCGCCGCGAGGATGGCCCACCAGTACGACTGGAGGATCCACAGGATCGCGAGGGGGAAGAGAACGCACGCGGCGAGCCGGATGACGGTGTACATCCGGCCCGCGCGCGGCGCGATCTCGATGAAGAAGAGCAGCACGCCCACCGCGAGCAGGAACACCCCGATGATGATCGGGATCTCGAGCCACGGCGAGAGGGTGCTCAGCCAGTCGAGGAAGGCTTTCATGGCCGGGCCGTCACTCCTCCGGCCAGCCCGATTCGATCTGCTCGACCACGGAGTCGGTCGACGAGCCGTTCACCCAGTCGCGCATGCCGGTCCAGAAGGTGCCGGCGCCCACCGCGGAGGGCATGAGGTCGGAGCCGTCGAAGCGGAACGTGGTGTTCTCGTCCTGCAGGATCTCGATCGCCGCCTGCAGGATGGGGCTCTGCGCGTTGGCGGGGTCGAGGCCCGTGTTGGCGCTGATGACGCCGCCGAGCGCGACGCGCGAGTTCGCCCACTCCGGGCTCGACAGGTACTCCTGCACCTTCACGACGTTCTCGTCGTCGCTGAAGGCGCCGACGATCTCGCCGCCACCCGTGATGACCTGGCCGGAGCCGGCCTCGACGGGCGGGAGCATGAAGGCCCAGACGTCGCCGTCCTCGCCGACCTCGCCGCCCGCCTCGACGATGAAGCCGTCGAGGAAGGACGCCTGGTGCGTGAGGAGGCAGTCTCCCGAGACGAGCGCGTTCGCCACGTCGCCGAACGGCGTCGACCCGATGGAGGCGACGTCGCCGAACCCGGCGTTCACGTAATCGGGGTTGAGGAGGATCTCGCCCGTCGCGTCGAAGGCCGCCGTGATCTGCGGGTCCGTGAACGGCACCTCGTTGGCGACCCACTGGTCGTACACGTCGGGGCCGGCCTGGCGGAGGACGAGGTCCTCGATCCAGTCGGTGCCCGGCCATCCGGTCGCGGCGTCGGAGCCGAAGCCGGCGCACCACGGCGCCGCACCGGTCTCCTCGCGGATCTGCGCGGTGAGGTCGAGCAGCCCCTGCCAGTCGGTCGGCACCTCCCAGCCGTTCTCCTCGAACACGCCGGGCTGGTACCAGATCCATCCCTTCACGTTCGCCATGAGCGGTGCGCCGTAGACGGTCCCGTCGACCGACGCGTAGGTCTCCCAGTCCTCCGCCCAGTAGTCGCGGAGGTTCGACACGACGCCCTCCGGCGCCTCCGTGAGGTAGCCGCGGCTCGCCATGTCGGCGAGCAGTCCCGGCTGCGGGAAGATCGCGAGATCGGGCGGGTTGCCGCCCTGGGCGCGCACCGCGATCTGCGCCTCGAACTCCTGCGAGCCCTCGTACACGATGTCGATGCCGTTCTCCTCCTCCCAGTCGGCCCACGATTCCTCGAGCAGCTCGGCCTCGGCGTCGACGATCGTGCCGTAGACCGTCACCTGGGGCGTGTCTCCGTCGCCCCCGCCGTCCGATCCGCCGCCTCCGTCCGAGGCGCCAGGGCCGCTCGTGCAGCCCGCGAGCGCGAGCCCCGCGATCCCCAGCCCCGCCGTCGCGAGGAGGATCCTTTTGCGTCCTGCAGTCTCCATCGTCTGCTCCCATCTCGAGCCATGTCTTCGTGGAACGGGTACGGTCCCCAACGTAGGAGCCGTAGGAGCGCTTCCACAATCTCTTGACAGTCACGGAGACGTAACGTCCGCAGACGCACGAAGGCCCCGGGACGAGCCCGGGGCCTTCGAGGTTCTTCGCGGGGAAGACTTACTTGAGCGTCACCGTGGCGCCGGCGCCCTCGAGGGCCTCCTTCGCCTTGTCGGCCGTCTCCTTGTTCGCGCCCTCGAGCACGGCCTTGGGAGCACCGTCGACGACGGCCTTGGCCTCGCCGAGGCCGAGCGAGGTGAGCTCGCGGACGACCTTGATGACCTGGATCTTCTTGTCGCCGGCAGCCTCGAGGATGACGTCGAACGAGTCCTTCTCCTCGACCTCCTCGGCAGCGGCGCCACCGCCGGCACCGGCGATCGCGACGGGAGCGGCGGCGGTGACGTCGAACTTCTCCTCGAACGCCTTCACGAACTCGCTGAGCTCGACGAGGGTCAGGTCGGCAAACTGCTCGAGCAGCTCGTCAGTGGTGAGCTTCGCCATGATGTATCTCCTAGATAGATGGGGTTTGTGGGGAAAGAAAGCGCCGTCCGCTCACGCGGCCTGGGCGGTCTCCAGCTTTTCGCGAAGCGCGTCGATGGTGGCGGCAGCCTTGCCCATCGTCGCCTTCATCATGCCCGCGGCCTTCGCCAGCAGAACCTCGCGGCTCTCGAGCGATGCGTACTTCTCGACCTCGGCGGCGGTGAGGGTGTTGCCCTCGAACACGCCGCCCTTGATCACGAGAAGCGGGTTGGCCTTGGCGAAGTCACGCAGAGCCTTGGCGGTGGCGACGAAGTCGCCGTGCACGAACGCGACGGCCGACGGACCCTTGAGGTCGTCGTCCAGCGTGGTGATCCCCGCGTTGTTCGCGGCGATCTTGGTCAGCGTGTTCTTCACCACGGCGTACTCGGCGTCCTGACGGATGCTGTTGCGCAGCTGCTTGAGCTGGGCAACCGTCAGACCGCGGTACTCGGTCAGCAGGACGGCGTTCGAGTTCTCGAAAGACTTCGTGAGCTCGGAGACCGTTGCATCCTTCTGCGCCATGGTCACTCCTTGGTGGATACGGGGAGCCCCACGGTGGTGGGGCACCGGCCGCGCCGCCCGCCCCGGAGAAACAGGAAGAGCCCCGGCGCAAGCGCACGGAGCTCTGAGGAGATTTCGTGACACCTGCGCGGGCCCCTGCTTTCGCAGAGCTTCGATCGTCGGCGCTTGCGCACACGACGATGACCGGCGGTCTTCGGCTTCGTCCACTGTAGCAGGCCGGACGGCCATCCGCCGAATCGGGCGCGTCCGCGCGGGGACCTGTCGGGCGCCGGGGTTAGGGTCGAGCCGTGACCCCCGAACTCGCCGCCCGGATCGTCGCGGACTCGCGCGACCGGGTCGCGTGGCTGCGGGCGCGGTCGCAGGGCATCACGGCCACCGACATCGCCACCATCACGAGCGAGCGCGTCATCCCGCGTGCCGCCGAGCAGAAGCTGCGCGGATCGTCGTTCGGCGGCAACGCGTACACCGACCACGGCCGCCGACGCGAGCCCGAGATCGCGGCATGGGTCGCCGCGACGCACGGCATCCAGCCGTCGAGCGCGCTCTTCCACGCGGAGGTCGAGCGGCGCCACCTCGCCACACCCGACGGCATCGCCGTGGACGGCGGCGGTCGCGTGCTGCTCGCGGAGATCAAGACGACGAACAAGTCGTGGCGGTCGATCCCCCGCTCCTACCTGCGGCAGGTGTGGTGGCAGCAGCACGTGCTGGGCGCGGAGCGGACGCTCTTCGCCTGGGAGGAGCACCGCGACTTCCGCCCTCTCCACGACGAGCCGAAGTGCCTCTGGATCGAGCGCGACGACGCGGAGATCGGCCAGCTCGTGCGTCTCGCCACGGCGCTGATCGACGAGCTGTACCGCCGCACCACGGGGAACGAGCCGCCGACGCGGCGCGCCGACGACGCGCCCACGCCGCGCGAGCGCGCCATCCAGCGCTCCGCGTACCGCGCGCTCGCGCTCATGGACTGAGGCTGGGCGGACGCGGCGGACGGCCATCCGGCCGACAGACGAGCGCGCCCGGGAATTAGTTGCGCCAGGTCAACGTTCCGGGTATCGTTGACTTCCATCAACTTCTGCATGCCGACGTCGCCATGCCCTCTCCACCGCTTCATCGAAAGGCGCATATGAGCGCGCACTCCACGGACACGCAGGCCACGGCCGCGCGGATGTCCCGACGCCAGGTGCTGGAGGCCCTCTCGGGCCTCCTCCTGGCGATGTTCTGCTCCATGGTCTCCACGACCGTCGTCGGCACCTCGCTGCCGATCATCGTCCCCGAGCTCGGCGGCACCCAGGCGTCGTACACCTGGGTCGTCACCATCACCCTCCTCACCACGGCCATCTCGACCCCCATCTGGGGCAAGCTCGCCGACCTCGTGAACCGCAAGACGCTCATGCTCCTCGCCCTCGCGATCTTCGTGCTCGCGAGCGCCGGCGCCGGCATGTCGACGAGCGCCGAGATGCTCATCGCCTTCCGCGCCTTCCAGGGACTCGGCGGCGGCGGACTCGCCGCCCTCAGCCAGGTGCTGATGGCCGACATCATCAGCCCGCGCGAGCGCGGCAAGTACATGGGCCTGTTCGCGGGCGTCATGGCGGTCGCGACCGTGGGCGGCCCGCTCCTCGGCGGCGTCATGACCGACACGATCGGATGGCGCTGGAACTTCTACGTCGGCGTGCCCCTCGGCATCATCGCCTTCGTCGTCCTCCTGCGCACGCTCAAGATCGACCAGGTCCGCGCCGCGAAGGTGCGCATCGACTACCTCGGCATCGTGCTGCTGAGCGTCGCGGCCGGGCTCCTGCTGATCTGGATCTCGAACGTCTCCGACTACGGCTGGGCGAGCTGGGAGACGCTGTACATGGTGGGCATCGCCGTGATCGCGGCCGTCGCCTTCGTGCTCGTCGAGCTCAGGGTGTCGGAGCCTCTCATCCCGCTCACGCTCTTCCGCAACCGCACGTTCACGCTCTCGGTGCTCGCCTCGATCTCCATCGGCGTCGCCATGTTCGGCACGTCGGTCTACCTCGGCCAGTACATGCAGATCTCGCGCGGCTACGGTCCCACCGAGGCCGGCCTGCTCACGATCCCGATGGCGGCGGGCATGCTCATCGCCTCGACCGTGGTCGGCCAGCTCGTCACGCGCTTCGGCCGCTGGAAGAGCTACCTCGTCGTCGGCGCGATCCTCATGATCGCCGGCACGAGCCTCCTCTCCACCCTGCGCTACGACACGTCGCTCTGGCTCGTGGGAACGTACATGTTCCTCCTCGGCGCCGGCACGGGCATGACGATGCAGAACCTCGTCCTCGTCGTCCAGAACACGACGAAGCCGCAGGAGATCGGCGTCGCGAGCTCGGGTGTCAACTTCTTCCGCACCGTCGGCGGCACGACGGGCGTCGCCGTGATGGGCTCCGTGCTGGCGTCGAGCCTGTCGCAGCAGCTCACCGACCGGATGGCCGAGATCGGGGCCGCGATCGCGACCCTCGGCGAGCAGGGCCAGACCATCCTCGCCGAGCTCCAGTCGGGTGCCCTGCCCACGACGCGCGACATGCCGGAGGCCATCGCCGTCATCATCGAGGACGCATCGGCCCAGGCCATCTCGCACGCGTTCCTCATCGGCGTGCCGCTGGCCGTCCTGAGCCTCATCGCGATCGCCTTCCTCCCGAACAAGCCGCTCACGCGCCAGAACAACGTCGAGCGGATGCGCGCCCAGCGCCTGGAGGGCGAGCTCGCGGTGGCGACCGCGGAGACCGGGTCCATCCCGGTGCACGTGGCCGACGACGCGGACCGCACGCGCTGACGCGAGAGAATGTCGTCGTGACCACCGACATCCCCTCGCGCGCGAACGCCGAGGACACCCGCTCGGGGGCGGCCGACGTCGCCCCCGAGCAGGCCGAGGCCATCAAGGCCGTCGAGGCGGAGTTCAGCGAGCTCATGACGCAGGTGCGGCGGATCATCCACCAGCACGCCGAGCGCGTGTCGCCCGGCCTGAACCCTGGCGCGTACAAGATCTTCACCTCGATCGTGCGGCACGGGCCGGTCACGTCGTCCGACATGGTCGATCGGATGGCCGTGGACAAGGGGCAGCTCAGCCGCACGATCCGCGAGCTCGAGGGCCTCGGGCTCATCGCCCGCACGCCCGACCCCTCCGACCGGCGGGTGAGCCTCCTGGAGGCGACGCCGGAGGGCGTCCGCCGCCTCGAGGCCGCCCGGTCGCACCATGAGAGCCTGCTCTACGACACGCTGCGCCTGTGGGACGTCGGCCGCGTGCGCGATCTCGCCGACCTGCTCCACGCCCTGACCAACGGGGTCACGCCGGAGGCGCGCTGACGCTCAGGTACCGTTCGAGAACGTGCAGGTCGTCGGCTGACCCGACAGCGTCGACGGGATGTTCATCCGCACGATGCTGGGGTTCGGCGACACCCACGTCACCGTCGTCGAGCCGTTCGTGTAGGTGACGGTCGTGTAGATCTTCAGCACGAGGTTCGTCCCGAGCAGCAGATTGAGAATGCCGCCGACGAGGTTCCCGAGAAGCGTGCCCGAGAACGACGCGGTGTACACGCCGCCGCTCTGAGTCGTCGTCGGGGTGATGGCCGACGGCGCTCCGGTCTCACCGGATTGCGTGGTCCAGGTCGCGTTCACCGCGGTGAATCCCGAATAGGGGGAGGCGGTGCTCGGGAACGACCATTGGACGGCGAGGTTCACGAGACCGGGGTTGGCGATGCTCGGCCTCGCGCACGTCGTGACCGCCTGGACAGCCGGGGGCTGCAGGCGGAGCGCAGAGACGCCGCCCGCGGCGTGCTCCCGGTCGACCCATGCCGCCTCCGTCGGAGAAGCGGGGGCCAGGCCGCCGAGCAGAAGCAGCGCGAACGCGGCGATGACGGCCGTGGCACGGGTGAGCGCGCGCATCAGTGCTCCCCTCTCGGGCGTCTGCCGCGTCGCAGCCATCCCGTCGCGGCGATCGCGGCGCCGAGCACGCCTGCGATGATCGCAGGGAGCAGGGGGTGCGGCCGGCCGCCCGTCGGCGCGAGGGGCGGCGGCTGCTCTCCGACGATGATCTCCTCCGACGCTCCCCGCACGTGCACGGCGACCTCGGCCTCCTGCCCCTCGACGGCGTCGACATCGCGGGAGACGACGAGCCGCAGGTGGACGGAGGTGTCGGCGTCGACCTCCTCGATCCAGGTCGTCCCGTCGCCGCCCGGCCGCCATCCCTCGAGCAGCGTCGTGCGTTCGCCCGCGCAGCTCGCGCCCTGCCAGGGCCGGCTGCACGTCTCGGCGTCGAGCGACAGCGGCAGCTCGCCGCCGCCGCGCACGCCGACCTCGAGCGTGCCGGGGTCGGGCGGCGATGCCGAGATGTCGAGGGTCCAGTCCAGGGCCTCGCCGGGAGCGAGCCGGCCGGCGCGCTCCCAGTCGGCGACGGAGACGACCCGGATCACGCTGCCCTGGTAGACCTCCGTCGACTCCGCCGCGCTCGCCGGCGCCGCCGCGGCCGCCAGGAGGAAGACGGCGGCGACGAGGCCGACCACGGTGCGGATCATCCGGCGTCGTCCCCGCCGTCCGCCGCCCGCGTCGTCCGGTCCGAGCGTGGCCAGAAGGCCCATCCCACGAGCAGAGCCGCGCCCACGGTCATCCCGCCGATCACGAAGGGACTGCCGAACGAGGCGATCACGGGCGCGATGCCCGGCACCGAGAAGAGCACGAGGCGCGCCGACGACACCGTGTAGGGCGCGACGTCATCGGCCTCGTTCGCGTCGCCGCGCATCGTGATGACCCGCTCGTCATCGGATGCGCCGGCCGAGACCGAGGTGACCCGGTGGGTGACGGGAAGCTCGCCTGCACGGTCGACGGTCACGACCTCGCCGACGTCGATCTCGCTCGCCGGGATGCGCTGCACGACGGCGACCGATCCCGTCGGGATGGTCGGCGCCATCGAACCGGTCCGGAACATGATCAGCGTGATGTCGAACACGGCCGCGAGGATCACGAGCACGATGCAGATCGAGCCGGCGAGCGCGGCCAGGCTCAGCAGGAGGTCGCCCACGACGCGTCCGACCGTCCTGCGCGGGCGCGCGGCAGCGGGGTCCGCCGCATCCCCGCGACGCTGACGTCGCGTCGCGGGGACGGCGGTGGTGCTCATGGACTGCTCCGACGTCACGAGGACGAGGTTCCCACGAACTCCCAGGAGAGGGCGGCCGACTGCCCTTGGACGCTCGACGGAGCGGTCGGGCTCATCGTGATCTCGATGCAGTAGTTCACGGCGGTACCGGCGTTCGCGGTGAGCGTCTGCGTGCTCGCGGGGCTGGCGGTCATCGCCGCACCGCGTGCGAGGATCTCGGCGCCCGCGTTGAACGTCGTCAGGTTGCACGTCGTCCCCGTGATCGTGCGCACGCCGTAGGTGAGCTGGGCGCTCAGCGTCGACGCCGTGGTCGTGGCGTTCATCTTGAGCGTCCCGCCGAGCGACGACGAGATCGTGCGCACGCTGTACAGCGCGTAGGTCGTCGTGCTGGGCGACATCGCCGTCGCGGGCGTCGAGAAGGCGAGCGTCGCGGCCGTGCCCGTCGTGTTGTGCTCGGTGAAAGTCGCGCCGTCGGCGGCGCCGACGATGCCGAAGGTGCTCGCCGTCAGGGTGGCCGTCGTGTACTCCGTGTCGTTCCACGCCGCGAGGGTCGCGCCCGATCCGATGCCGAGCACGACCCCCGCCGCGAGGAGCGCGCGGACGCGACGCCAGGTGCGACCCGACCGGGCCGCCTTCCGCGTGTCCTTGCGCTGCACGATGTCAGTTCGACGTGGCCGTGAACGACCAGGTCGCCGTCGCGGTCTCGCTCTCCACGAGGTCGGCGCCCGCCGTCACCTCGAAGCAGAGCTGTGCGGCTGCACCGGCCTCGCCGGCGGCCGTGCCGATCGCGAGGTCGACCGAGTCGCCGACCGTGATCGCGGTCAGCGTGGCGCCGGATGCCACGACGGGAGCGGCGGCGACCGTCGCCGCGTCGCACGTGCCCGCGGCCGGGATCTCGTACACCGTGTAGGAGAGGTTCGCGGCGTTCGCGCCGGTCCCCGTGACGGTGCTGTCGGCGACGAGGGTGGCCGCCGTCGTCGTGGTGTCATCGAGGCGCACCCAGAACGGGGCGTAGACGGTGTCCTCGGGAGCGAGGTTGTCGACGAGGTCGGCGGGGAGGTCGAAGACGAGGTCGGCGGCCGAACCCGCATCGGGGTGCTCGCCGTAGCCGGCGTCGTCATCCCCCGTCGTTGAGCCCTCGAGGTTGAAGGTTCCGGCTGCGAAGTCGCCCGTGACGAACTCCGAGTCGTTCCAGGCGGCGAGAGTCACGGCGGCGCCGACCCCCAGCACGAGTCCTCCTGCGAGAACGGCGAATACCTTGCGGCGTCGAGTGTCGTCTGCCATGTCGGCTCCCCAGCTGTGTCGATGTGCATCCGTGTGGATATCGGTATAGCCGATCCTCCAGAATTCCCGTGAGGAGCGCAACCCCATCCCCGCGGGTCCCGGTCCCCGACGACTCGCAAGGGTCTCATTCCCGTAACGCCGGGGTGACAATGCGCCTGTTGACTGCGAGGACGGGGCGCGGGGCCGCGCCCGACGAGCCGAGAGGGCACATCCATGCGCTTCCGCACCACCCGCTCCCCCGCCGCATCGGGCTCCAACGGCACGCCCGCCGATGACGCCACCGCCGCGACCGTGCCGACGACGATGCGCAGGGCCTCGTCGGCAGGGCCCGGGCAGCCGCTGCGGATCACGACGGCCCCCGTGCCCGAGGCGACCATGGACGAGCTGCTGATCCGGGTCGTCGCGGCGGGCGCCAACCCTGTCGACGCGGCGACGCGCGAGGGGCGAGGCGTGGCACCGCAGATCGCCGCGTATCCGACGGCGCCGGGCTTCGACTTCTCCGGCGTGGTCGTGCGCGCGCCGTACGAGGCGCATCCGCTGGCGCCCGGCACAGAGGTCTACGGGATGACCGCGTTCCCCCGGGTCAGCGGGTCGTTCGCGGAGTACGTCGTGGCCGCCTCCCACTCGGTGGCCGCGAAGCCGACGAGGCTCTCGCACGTCGAAGCCGCCGCCGTGCCCCTGGCCGCCCTCACGGCGTGGCAGCTGGTCGTCGAGACGGCGCGCGCCCACGAGGGGCAGCGCATCCTCATCCACGCCGGCGCGGGAGGTGTCGGACACCTCGCCGTGCAACTCGCGTCGTACTTCGGCGCCCATGTGACGACGACGAGCTCGCCGCGCAACGCCGCGTGGCTGCGCGAGCTGGGCGCCGACGTCGTCGTGGACCGTACGACGACCCGCTTCGAGGACGTCGTGCCGCAGGTCGACGTCGTCCTCGACCTCGTGGGCGACGGCGGCGACCGCACCGGGTCGCGCTCGCTCGGCGTGCTGCGGCGGGGCGGCCTGCTCGTGACGGTGCCTCGGGGCGGATGGCAGGGGTTCTCGGAGGCGGGCGCGGATGCCGGCGTGCGGACGACGTCATTCACGGTCGCCCCCGACGGGGCAGCGCTCGCCACCCTCGCGCGCCTCTTCGACGCCGGCGACCTCGCCGTCTACGTCGACCAGGTCCATCCGCTCGCGCAGGCCGACGCCGCCCTCGACGCCGTGCGCGACGGCCACGCCCGCGGCAAGGTCGTCGTCGACGTCGGCGCCGGCTGACACGGTCTGCCGCGGGGCTGCGCCTGCGTGCCGAACCCACATCTGCGTGCCGAACGCACATCGGATTCAGCGCATTCGGGTGGCTTCTCGTCCAACGGATATCCGT
>NZ_JBSHGQ010000024.1:0-59483 GCF_053617895.1 Microbacterium sp. NPDC055683
GGGCGGGCACCCGTCTGTCACAGGCGCGCCGCGACCCACTTCCAGCTCGCCGCGGCCGACGCCTCGGGGGCCATGGTCGCCCGGTCGACCTCGACGATGACCCACCCGTCCCATCCCTCGGGGAGCGCGGCGAGCGCGCCGTCGATGTCCATGTCGCCGAGGCCCGGCTCGCGGAAGACGCCGCGGGCGGTCGCTGTGCGGTACGGCGTCGGCGTGCGGCGCGTGTCGGCGGCGATCCCGAGGTCGAGGTCCTTCACGTGGAGGTCGAGCACACGGTCGGCGTGGCGCGCGATGAGCACCGCGGGGTCGATGCCCGCCCACGCCAGATGGCCGATGTCGAACGAGGCGCCGAGGAGCGATGGCGGGATGGCCGCCAGCGTGCGCTCGATCTCCTCCTCCGTCTCGATCCACGTCCCGACGTGGTTGTGCAGGCCCGCGCGCACGCCCTCGGCGGCGAGCACCTCGGCGGCGCGGCCCAGCCCGTCGATCACCCGGTCGAGGCGGCCGGCGTGGAAGCCCGCGCCGACCGCCGCGGCGTCGCGCGTGCGGAGCGCGGCGGGCGCCCACGACACCTCCGGCGCGAGGAAGACCGTGTCGAGGCCGAAGAAGAGCGACTCCTCGGCCTTGCGCCGCACGCCGTCGAACCAGCGCACGCCCTCGGCCGACGCCGGGTCGAAGAGCACGCCGTGGTCCTCGGGGAGCGCGACGCTCGCATAGCCCGGGGCGAGCGCGAGACCCGCGTCCTCGACCATCCGCCGGTAGTCGAAGAGGGTCTGCGTGTCGAGGACCTCCATCATGGTCGCGGTGAACCCCGACTCGCGGATGGCCCGCAGCACGCGCGGGTAGTCGGCGCGGAAGGCGGGGTCGGCGAACAGCCAGAGGTCCTCGCTGTCCGGGTCGTCCGGGTCGGCCTTGACGTTGATCCACGGGATGGGGTTGAGGGCGACGCGGTCGGCGCGCAGCAGGGGGCGGGAGGTCATGCGGGCTCCTTCTGATCGAGGCGGGTGGCGTGAGGGGCGGCGACGCGCGCGGCGATGGCCCGGGCGGCGCGGACGGCCGTGACGGCGCCCGTGAGCGTGGCGTTGGCGACGACGGGGGTCGGGACGACGCCGGTTCCGGCGAGGTAGAGGCCCTCGACCCCCCAGACGCCGCCGTCGGGTGCGCACACGCTCGTTCCGTCGTCGACGGGGCCGGAGCGGACGGTGCCGGTGAGGTGGAGCGACGAGCCGGGCACGAGGTGCGCGCGCTCCGTGGCGGGGTCGAAGTCGCCGAACGCGCGCGCGGTCTCCTCCGCGACGGCGAGCGCGCGCTCGATGAGGGCGAGGTCGGCGTCGGAGTACGAGAACTCGATGCGCATGCGCGGCATCCCCGCGAGATCGCGCTCGTCGTCCGAGAAGGCGACGCGGTTCTCCGGCCGCGACTCGACGGGCGTGTAGAGGGAGACGCCCACGGAGTGCGCGAGCGGCCGGCCGTCGTCGTCGAGGTAGGTGGAGTTCATCACCTGCCCGTGGAACGGCTGGGCGCGGCCGTTCTGCGGGATCCACAGCGAGTCGGTGCAGAACTCCCCCTCCCTCGCGCGCGGGAGGTCGTCGGGAGCGATCCCGAACCGGTCGAGGTCGAGGAGCGCCCGCGAGGCGATGAAGGCGTGCTCGTTGAGGTAGCGGCCGAGCGCATCGGGGCGGATGCCCGAGGCGAAGAGCAGCTGCGGGGTGCGGAGGGCGTCGGCGCACACGAGCACCGTGGCGGCGCGCACCTCGCTCTCCGAGCCGTCGCGCATGTCGCGCACGCGGGCTCCCGCGACGCGGCCGTCCTCGACGATGAGCGACGTCGCGAGCGCGCCCGTCGCGAGCGCGAACGCGGGATCGGAGCCGTCGGCGAGGGGAGGGAAGACCGTCGCGGGGCTCGTGCGCCGCAGCACGCCGTCGGGGCCGGGGCGGACCGCCATCGGCATGGGCTGCGGTCGGCGGTCGGCGGGTGCGCCGTCGCCGAAGCGCGCGTCGAGCACCTCGAGGACGCGGCGGCCGAGCGGGGTGGGGCCGATCGCGACGGGACGCACGTCGAGCGCGCGCCGCGCAGCCTCGAGGTCGTCGGCCCAACGCCCGTCGTCGGCGAACACCTCGGTGCCCGCCGGCCACGGCGTCGCCGCCGTCCAGTGCACGCCCATCCCGCCGGCGTTCCACGCGATCGCCGTCGCGGGCATCTGCTCCGCGTCCTCCCCGAAGGCGAGGGTGTGGAACATGCCGGGCGGCACATCGCGGATGTCGGCCGGCACGTCGCGCACGACCTCCGCGCCCGTGTACATGCCCTGGATGCCCGAGCTCACGCGGGCGTTGTACTGCGCCCACAGCGCGGGATCGGCGATGTCGTGGAGGTGGACGCCCGGAACGTCGCCGATGGGCGCCCCCGCGTCGAGCATCGCGATGCGCGCCGTCGGATCGGCCTCGCGCAGCAGCCGTGCGGCGACGGCGCCCATGAGCCCGCCCCCCACGATGAGGACGTCGGACGGCGGCAGATGGATCACGGCAGCTCCTTGGCGAGGGCGGGGAGGGGAGGGGAGGCGGCGCCGAGGGAGACGACGGGGCCGAAGAGGGCGACGTCCATGCGGTCGAGCACGAACCGGAGGGCGCCGATGAGCGGGGCGTCGGCTCCCACGGAGGTCGCCTCGACCGCGATGCCCGCCGGCGTGCGCGCGCGGTCGAGAGCCGCCCGCACGCGCGGGAGCAGCAGGTCGGCGGCGTCCTCGGCGCCCCCGCCCAGGACGAAGAGCGAGGGCGCGACGGTCCACGACAGGATCACGAGCACGGCCGCGATGTACTCGGCGTACTCGTCGACGAGGCGGAGGGCTTCGGCGTCGCCGAGCCGCGCTCGCGCGACGAGCTCGAGCGCCTGCTCGCGGTCGGCGGGCGAGGGCGAGGTGAGCGCGCCGACCGGGGTGCCGTGGAGGGCGTCGGAGGGCAGCGGTCCCGCTTCGATGAGCTCTCCGGCGCCGCCCTGGAACCCGCGGTGCACGGTCCCGCGGATGAGCGTCCCGATTCCGGTGCGAGCGCCCAGGATGGCCCACACGACGTCGTCGTGGTCGCGTGCGACGCCGCGCCAGCGCTCGGCGAGCGCGCCGAGGTTGGCGTCGTTGTCGGCGAACCACGGCACGTCGATGCGCGCACCGAGCTCCGCCGGCAGGTCGACGCCCTGCCAGCGGTCGGTGTTGACGAGGCGGCGGAGCACGCCGTCGTCGTCGATCGCGCCGCCCGAGGCGACCGCTCCCGCCCGCAGCCGGTCGAACGGCGCGCCCGCCGCGTCCGCCGCCTCGACGACGAGGTCCGCGACGATGTCGAGCGTGCGGGGCGGGTCGTCCGCGTCGGGCAGCTCGCGACGCGCGCGGCCGAGGATGCGCCCGCGCGCGTCGGCGACGACGGCCGACGCCTCGCGCGTGGTCACGCGCGCCGCCGCGAGCAGCGCGTGCTCGGCGCGCAGCTCGAACCGACGCGGCGGGCGTCCCGCCGATCCCGTCGTGGGGATGCGCTCGAGCTCGTCGACCCATCCCGCCTCGACGAGCTCGTCGAGGATGAGCTCGACCGTGCGCCGCGAGAGCCCCGCCGTCCCGGCGATCGCCGTCATGCTGACGGGCTCGGTGGCCACCGCGAGCGTGCGCAGCGTGACCGACGTGTTGACGCGCCGCAGCGCCCGCGGATCGAGACCGGCGATCATCCTGCTCCTCCTGTCATTTGAGCCCCGCCGCCGCGATGCCCTGGACGAAGTATCGCTGCAGCAGGAGGAACAGGATGAGCACGGGCAGCATGATGACGAGGGCGCCCGCGAGCACGAGCCCGTAGTCGAGCACGTGCGCCGAGGCCTGGCTCGTCGCGGCGAGAGCGACGGGCAGCGTGTAGGTCCCCGACGACTGCGCGACGACGAGCGGCCAGATGAAGTTGTTCCACGAGGTGAGGAACGACATGATCGTGACGGTCGCGACGGCGGGGCCGGCGAGGGGCAGGAAGATGCGGAAGAAGATGCGGAACTCGCCCGCTCCATCGAGGCGGGCCGCCTCGATCAGCTCGTCGGGGACGGAGGAGGCGTACTGCCGCATGATGAAGATCGAGATCGGCAGCGCGACGCTCGGCAGCGCGATGCCCGCGAGCGTGTCGACGAGCCCGAGGTTGACGGTGATGACGAACTGCGGGACGAAGACGGCCGTGTACGGGATCATGAGCGCGGCGAGCACGGCCCCGAACGCGAGCCGCTTGCCGGGGAAGTCGAACTTCGTCAGCGCGTAGCCTGCCGCGGTGGCGGCGATGACGTTGCCGACGACGACGATCGCCGCGACGACCACGCTGTTCACGAGGTATGTGCCGAAGCCGACCTCCGTGAACAGGCGCGCGAAGTTGTCGAGCGTCGGCGCTGCGGGGAACCACGCCCCCGGCTCCTGGCGGATCTCCTGGAGGCTTCGCAGCGATCCGGACACGACCCAGTAGAAGGGGAGGAGGGTGATGAGCGCCGTGGCGACGACGGCCGCGTAGAGGAGCGGGCGGCCGACGCGGGGCCGGCGGGCGACGGTGGATGCGGTCATGTGCGTGGCCTCAGGATGCGGAACTGGACGGCGCTCACGACGACGACGAGCGCGAGCATGACGAAGGACGCGGCCGACGACAGCCCGTATTCGCCGAACCCGAACTGACGGTAGGTGTAGAGCGCGACCGACTCGGTCGATCCGAGCGGTCCGCCGTCGGTGAGGAGGTACGGCTCGTCGAACACCTGGAGGTAGAAGGTGGAGAGCAGCACGGACACGAGGAGGACGGTGGGGAGGAGGAGGGGCAGCGTCACGTGCACCAGGCGGCTCCACGCCCCTGCTCCGTCGAGCGCTGCCGCTTCGTAGACCTCCTCGGGGATGGCCTGCAGCCCGGCGAGGAAGAGCACCATGGCCGTCCCGAAGTTGCGCCATACGCCCAGGAGGATGACCACGGGCATCGCGAGGTCGGTGTCGGTGAGCCAGTTCGGGCCGGCGAACCCGAACCATCCGAGCGCCTCGTTGACGGTGCCGTCGGCGTTGAACGCGTACTGCCAGATGAGGGCGATGGCGACGATGTTCGTCACGACGGGCGCGTAGAAGACGGTGCGGAAGACGCCGCGGAGGCGCCGGATGCCCGTGTTGAGGGCGACGGCGAGGGCGAAGCCCGTGAGCATCGTGAGCGGAACGCCGACGACGACGAAGACGGCCGTGTTGCCGAGGTCGGTGAGGAAGCGCGCGTCGCCGAACAGCCGGACGTAGTTCTCGACGCCGACGAAGTCGACGGCGAACGGGTTCCTCAGGTCGCTTCCGCGCAGGTCGGAGAGGCTCATCGCGAGCGCGGCGATCGCGGGGACGGCCGTGTAGACGACGAAGACGACGACGAAGGGGGCGAGGAAGAGCCACGCGACGAGCGAGCGCCGGGCCGCGGGGCGGGGACGCCGCGCGCGCGCACGCGGCGTCCCCGGGGTGAAGGCGGTCATGAGCGGGAGGTCACTCCGCACCCGTGCCGAGCCCGTCGGCGAACGACTGGATGTCGGCGGCCGCCTGCTCGGCGGTCTTCTGGCCCTTCGCGACCTGCTCGAGCTCGGTTCCGAGCTGGGCCGCGATCTGCGGCCACGTCGTCGACGCGGGGTAGGTCTGTGCCGTCTGGAGCTGGTCGTAGAAGGCGTCCAGCAGCGGCTGGTCGGCGATGGCCGGGTCGTCCCAGGCGGCGGCGACGGCGGGCATCGAGCCGTAGGCGGCGTACTGCGCGAGCTGCGTCTCGCTGTCCGCCATGTGGCGGATCAGCTTCCACGCGGCGTCGGCGGCGTCGCTGTCGGCGAGCACGCCCCAGTTGCCGCCCGCGAGCGCGCCGATGGAGCCGCCGTCGCCCGAGGGGAGCGGCGCCGTCGCGACGTGCTCCGCCGTCCAGCCGTCCTCGCCCGCCACCTCGTCGAGCTGGCCGATGACCCACGGGCCGGTGATGCTCGCGGCCGTCTTCGCGTCGACGAAGTAGGGCTGCGCGTCGAGGAACTGCGGGCCGTCGAGGTCGGCGACGTCGGAGGTGAAGAAGGAGGCGTTGTACTCGATCGCCGCGACCGTCTCCGGGGTGTCGAGCGTCCACGCCGTCCCGTCGTCGGAGAGCAGCGAGCCGCCCGCCTGCCAGATGAACTGCGCGAGGGTCTGACCCGTGTACTTGTCCCAGCCGATGTCGGCGCCGAGGCCGCGCTCGGCGCCGGCCGACTGGAGCGCTTCGAAGAACGGGACGGTCTCGTCCCACGTCGCGGGAGCGTCGACGCCCGCCGCCTCGGCGAGGTCGGCGCGGTAGACCAGGGTGTAGGTGTACGAGTACCACGGCACCGAGTACGCGGCGCCGTCGAGGACGCCGGAATCCCAGGCGCCGGCGAAGAACGACTCGGCGTCCACGAGTCCGTCGGGGACCGCGGCGAACGCGCCCGTCTCGAGGAACTGCGTCTCGGTCTCGGGGTAGAGCTGCGCGAGGTCGGGGCCGGTCCCCGCGGCGATGGCGGAGCGCAGCTTCGTCTCGTATTCGGCTTCCGGCACGAGGGTGATCTCGAGGTCGAGGTCGGGGTTGTCGGCGAGGAACGGCGCGAGCACCTCGTCGAGGACCTTGGCGTCGCCGTCGGGGGCCCAGAGCGACACGGTGCCCGTGGCGGCCGAGTCGTCGACGACGGTGTCGGCCGCGGCGGGGGCCGCTGCGTCGTCGGCGCGGCCGCAGCCGGCGAGGGCGAGGACGCCGACGAGGCCGAGGCCGGCGACGACGCGGAGCGTACGGGTGGAGGAGGGCATGCGGTGCTCGATTCTCGAGGAGGGGAGTGGAGCATTAGGTGCGGATGTAGCGAAATCGGGGGCGCCGCATCCGCCGACGACGTTAGGAAGGCCGTGTTTCGGTGCCGTGTCCCGACCGTCACGAATAATTTCGGCGGTTGTAGCGAAATTGCGGAGACCATCCGACCTCAGCGACACGCCCGGATGTGCTAGGATCGTTGTTTGTCTGCGCACGCTCCTGTGTGCAGTTCGTGCGCTCCCACCTGAACACAGCCCGTCCGCGGGCGGGTGACGGGCGTGCAGACAAGAGATCTTGGGTGGGGCCGTCGGTCCCACGGTAATGAAGGAGTGAACCATGGCTGCTGTGTGCCAGGTGACCGGTGCCGTTCCCGGCTTCGGTCACAACGTCTCGCACTCGCACCGCCGGACGAAGCGCCGCTTCGACCCGAACGTGCAGAAGAAGACGTACTACGTCCCGTCGCTCGGTCGGAAGATCACGCTGAACGTGTCCGCCAAGGGCATCAAGGTGATCGACGCGCGCGGCATCGAGTCGGTCGTGAAGGACCTCATCGCGAAGGGTGTGAAGCTCTAATGGCGAAGAAGGCACAGGACGTCCGTCCCATCATCAAGCTGCGTTCGACCGCGGGCACGGGGTACACCTACGTGACCAAGAAGAACCGCCGCAACAACCCCGACCGCCTCGTGCTCAAGAAGTACGACCCGGTCGTGCGCAAGCACGTCGACTTCCGCGAGGAGCGTTAATCATGGCCAAGAAGAGCAAGATCGCTCGCAACGAGCAGCGCAAGGTCGTCGTCGAGCGCTACGCGGCGAAGCGCGCCGAGCTGAAGAAGCAGCTCATCGACCCGAACGCGACCGACGAGCAGCGCGAGGCCGCTCGCGTGGGCCTGCAGAAGCTGCCCCGCAACGCGTCGCCCGTGCGCGTCCGCTCGCGCGACGTCATCGACGGTCGTCCCCGCGGCGTCCTGACGAAGTTCGGCATCTCGCGTGTCCGCTTCCGCGACATGGCGCACCGCGGCGAGCTGCCCGGCGTGACCAAGTCGAGCTGGTAAGCATCCGCTTCACGCGAAGGGCGGGACTCCTCACGGAGTCCCGCCCTTCGTCGTCTCCCCCGGGTCATCGGGCCGGCGCGCTCTCGTGCTCCTCCGCCCAGGTGAGCGCGAAGTCGGCGATCTCCTCCCACCCGTCCTGGCTCACGAGGCGGTGCGTGCGCCCCGCGTACTCGCGGTACTCGACCGTCGCGGGACCGGCCGACGTGTACTTCCGCACGATCGCACGACCGATGGCGGGCGGCACGACGTTGTCCTTCTCGCCCGTGATGACGAGGAACGGCGCGCGGTCGGCGCGCGCGTAGTCGACGCGCGTGACGCCGCCCTTCTCGTTCAGCACGGAGGTGACGCCCTCGAAGAAGACCCGGTTGTAGGAGGGGACGGCGTACTCCTCCCACAGGGCGTCGGATGCGGAGCGGTCGAGGTCGTTGCCGAACGTGAAGTGGAAGTGGCGCTTCGACAGCGGCTTCGCGCCGTTGCGGCCGAAGGGGTTGGAGAGGATGGGGGTGCCCGTCCACAGCGTCGACGGCGGCAGCGCCGTGACGCCGGCGGTCTGCCCGGGTGCCACGCCGACGTAGGCGACGCCCAGCCCACGGTCGGCGAGCATCTGCGTGATGACGCCTCCGAACGAGTGGCCCATGATGATCGGGGTGCGGGGGAGCGCCCGGATGATGCGCTCGTAGTGGTCGGCGATCTGCGCGAGGCCGATGCCCTTCAGCGCCTCGGGATCCGAGCGGATGTCGGCGACCTCGCGGTCGTCGATTCCGGGCCATCCGGGGACGATCACCTCGTGGCCGCGGGCGCGGAACCGCTCTGCCCACGTGTCCCAGCTCTTCGGGGTCATCCACAGTCCGTGGATGAGGACGATCGGCGCCTTCTCGGTCGTGCTCATGTTCCTTCTCCTTCGTCTCGGGCCGGGGATCCGGCGTATGCTCGATGGTAGACCGAACGTTCTATCTATACAAGTATTCCCTCGACGATGGCACGATGGGATCCGAGGAGGCCAACGCATGAGCACCACCGGCGCGTCAGCCCGCCCGTCGCCCGCTCGTGAGCGGCTGCTCGAGACGGCGAACCGCCTCTTCTACGAAGAGGGCATCCATGCCGTCGGGATCGACCGCGTGATCTCGGAGGCCGGCGTCACGCGCGCGACCATGTACAAGCAGTTCGGCGGCAAGGAGAACCTCGTGCTCGCCTATCTGCGACGCGAGGACGATGGCCTGCGCGCGCTCTTCGCCCGCGCGACGTCGGCGTCCGACGACCCCGACGTGCTGCTCGAGCTCGTCATCGAGGGCATCGCGGAGGACGTGCGCGAGCGGCATACGCGCGGCTGCCCGTTCATCAACGCCGCCGCCGAGTACCCGGACGGCGAGGGCCCCGTGCGCCTGCTCATCGCCGAGCACCGCGACTGGTTCCGGCAGACCCTCCGCGCCCTCGCCGAGGCGGCGGGCCTCTCCGCGCCCGACGAGGTCGCGGGGGTGCTCGTGCTGCTGCGCGACGCCGCTCTCGTGGGCGGCTACCTCGACGGCTCCGAGCGCATCGAGACCGCGTTCGCCCGCACGGCGCGCGCCGTCGTGGCCTCCCACCGGCCCTGATCAGACGTCGACATCCGCCCCATCCGTCACACGCGAACCGCGACACGCCGCCCCAATCCGACGCAAACCCGCCAGAATCCGCGGAATTCCGGGGGGCGTTGATACATTCGTCACGGTCGCTAGACCACCGGAGGCAAACGCCGCCGGTCCGAATGAACTTGCGGCGTCCTCACGCCGCTGGAGGATGACATGGCCGACAAGACCATCACCAAGACCGAGCTCGTCGCGAGCATCGCGAGCGCGACCGGTCAGAGCCAGGCCGCCGTCTCGGGCGTCCTCGACGCCCTCTTCACCTCGGTCTCCGAGTCCGTCGCGAAGGGCGCGAAGGTCTCGATCCCCGGTTGGATCGCCTTCGAGCAGGTCGACACCGCCGCCCGCACGGGCCGCAACCCCCAGACCGGCGAGGAGATCGCGATCCCTGCGGGCAAGCGCGTCAAGGTGACCGCCGGCTCGAAGCTCAAGGCCGCCGTCAAGTAAGACCGCTGCCGCACGGTTGTTGCGAAGGGTTCTCGTCCAACGGATATCCGTTGGACGAGAACCCTTCCGTTTGCGCGGAATCGGGTGTGCGCTCGACAAACGGATACCCGTTGGGCAAGAGAGGCGAGGGCACGAGCAGGGGCGGCGGGGCTGCGAGCGAGTGTCCAGGGGGCGCGAATAGGGTTGAGGGGTGAATCCGCGCGTCCTGCGGGCCGCAGGGCCCGCCATCCTCGTCGTGGTCGCGATCGCGGCGGTCGTCGCGGGGCTCCTCATCGGCGGCGGAGCGGCTCCCCGCTTCACGAGCGACCCCGGCGCGGTCGTCCGGTGGGGGCTCCCGGTCGCGAAGCTCCTCGTCAACCTCTCCGCCGCGACCATGGTGGGCTCGCTCGTCCTCGCCCTGTTCGCACTGAGGTCCGGCGAGCGCGAGTTCGACGTCGCGCTCGACACCGCGTCGGTGGGCGCCGCCGTGTTCACCGTGTCGGCGGGAGCCGTCGGGTTCCTCACCTTCCTCTCGGCCCTCGGGGCGCAGTTCAGCCTGGGATCGGAGTTCGGCGCCCAGCTCGGGCAGTTCCTCGTCGGCACCGAGCTCGGTCGGGCCTGGCTCCTCACGACCGTGCTCGCCGCGATCGTCACGGTGCTCGCGTTCGCCATCCGCTCGTGGACGCCGACGCTGCTCACCGCGGTGCTCGCGCTCGTCAGCCTCGTGCCGATGGCGACGCAGGGCCACTCCGGCGACCTCGCGAACCACACCGCCACGGTGATGGCGCTCACGCTGCACGTGATCGGCGCCGCCGTGTGGCTCGGCGGTCTCGTGCTGCTCGTCATCGTGCGCCCCGCCGTGGATGCCGCGCGCCTCGGGCCGCTGCTGCTGCGCTACTCGTCGCTCGCGCTCGTCGCGTTCGTCGTCGTCGCGGTGTCGGGGTACGCCCGCACGCTCACCTCGATCGGGCGATGGGACGAGCTGCTCACGCCCTACGGCGCCATCCTCATCGCGAAGATCGTCGCGCTGCTCGTCATGGGCGGTCTCGGCGCGCTCTACCGTCGTCGGCTCATCGCCAGGGCGTCGGATGGCCGCGGCCCGTTCTGGGGGCTCGTCGCGCTCGAGCTCGCCTTCATGGGCATCGCCTCGGGCGCTGCGGCGGCGCTCGCGCGCACGGCCCCGCCGTCGGGCGAGGCGACCGTGCCCCAGACGACGCCGGCCGAGATCCTCACGGAGGCGCCGCTGCCGCCCGAGCTCACGATCGAGCGCTGGTTCACGGCATGGGACGTCGACCTGCTCTGGGTCTTCGTCGCGGCCTTCGGCATCTTCTTCTACCTCGCCGGGGTCTGGCGCCTGCGCCGTCGCGGCGACCGCTGGCCCGTGTACCGGACGGTGCTCTGGGTCCTCGGCATGCTCCTGCTCGTCTGGGTGACGTGCGGGCCTCTCACGGCGTACGGCGACTACCTCTTCAGCATGCACATGCTGGGCCACATGCTGCTCAGCATGGCCATCCCGCTCCTCCTCGTGCCGGGGGCGCCCGTGACCCTCGCGGCCCGCGCCATCCGCAAGCGCGAGGACGGCACCCGCGGCGGCCGGGAGTGGATCCTCTGGGCCGTGCACACGCCGTTCGCCCGCGTCATCACGCATCCGATCGTCGCGGCGGGCATCTTCATCGGGTCGCTGTGGGCGTTCTACTACACCGACCTCTTCCGATGGTCGCTCTACGACCACCTGGGGCACGAGTGGATGATCGTCCACTTCCTGCTGTCGGGCTACCTCTTCGTCATGTCGCTCATCGGCATCGACCCCGTGCCCTACCGGCTGCCGTACGCCGGCCGCCTCGTGACGCTCATCGTGACGATGGCGATGCACGCCTTCTTCGGCATCTCGATCATGAGCCAGTCGGGCCTCATGGTCGCCGAGTGGTTCGGCGCGATGGGCCGCACCTGGGGTGCGACGCCCTTGGAGGACCAGTACGCGGGCGGCGGCGTGGCGTGGTCGATCGGCGAGATCCCCACGCTCATCACGGCCGTGGTGGTGGCCATCCAGTGGAGCCGCAGCGACGAGCGCCTCCAGCGACGCGCCGATCGGCAGGCCGACCGTACGGGCGACGCCGAGCTCGAGGAGTACAACGCGCGCCTCGCGAGGCTCGCCGAGCGCGACGCGAAGCGCGGACTCTGACGTCATAGCCGGGTCATAGGCGCACCATCGGGCGTGCCAGGATGCACCGGGCACAGTGGTCTCATCTTCGATCGAGAGGAAGAGAGGCCGATCATGGCACGCATCCCGGAACCCGAGCAGACCCCCGAGGGCCCCTCCTACGAGGGACGCCTTCTCGACAGGCCGGATGAGGAGGTCGTCGACCAGGGCGCCGGCTTCGACATCAAGACGCTCGTCAGCCGCCGCGGGGTGCTGAGCCTCGTCGGCGTCGGCGTCGGAGCGGCGACGCTCGCCGCGTGCGCCCCGGCGGCGACGTCGAGCACGTCGAGCACGTCGAGCACGTCGAGCACGTCGACCCCGACGGCGACGTCGACGCCCACGGAGTCCGCGACCGCCACCCCGACGCCGACCGAGACGGCCGAGTCGATCACGCTGCCGAGCGGCGAGATCCCCGATGAGACCGCAGGCCCGTATCCGGGCGACGGGTCGAACGGACCCGACGTGCTGGAGGAATCCGGCATCGTCCGCAGCGACATCACGACGAGCATCGACGGCTCCGCCACGGCGGAGGGAGTCCCCCTCACCTTCTCGATCACCGTGACCGACACAGCGGGCGGCGACGCGCCCTTCGAAGGGGTCGCGGTCTACGCCTGGCACTGCGACGCGCAGGGTCGGTACTCGATGTACTCGAGCGGCGTGGAGGACGTCACGTACCTGCGCGGTGTGCAGGTCGCCGACGCGGACGGCAGGGTGACCTTCACGTCGATCTTCCCCGCGTGCTACTCGGGACGCTGGCCGCACATCCACTTCGAGGTCTACCCGGATGAGTCCTCCATCAGCGACTCGGCGAACGCGATCGCGACCTCGCAGATCGCGATGCCCGAGGAGACGCTGGCGGACGTGTACGCGCTCGCCGCCTACGAGGGATCGACTGCGAACCTGTCGCAGGTCTCGCTCGCCTCCGACAACGTCTTCGGAGACGACAGCGGCGCGCTCCAGACGCCCACATGGTCGGGCGACGCGGAGAACGGCTACGTGATCTCGCTCGTCGCCCGAGTCGACACCACCACCGAGCCCACGGCCGGCGCCGCCCCTGAGGGCGGCGGCGGCCAGCCGCCGGCCTGAGCCGGGAAGAACAGGAGAACACCATGCTGCAGAACCTCACGGGATGGCACGCGCTCGTCATCCTCGCCGTCGTCGTCCTCGTCTTCGGGGCGACCAAGCTGCCGGCGCTCGCGAAGAGCGTCGGCCAGTCGGTGCGCATCCTCAAGAAGGAGGTCGCCGAGCCGTCCGCACAGGACGGGCCGTCGGCGGCGGCGCCGCAGACCACGGCCGTGCCCGTCGCGCTCGTGCCGGACGACTCCCCCCGGACGCGTCCGCTCGAGACGACGACGCTCGCGGACCGCTCGACGTCATGACCGCCGTCACCGCCGCGCGGGGGCGCATGCCGCTCTCCCAGCATCTGAGCGAGGCGCGCACGCGTGCCGTCCGCACGGCGGTGGCGCTCGTCGTGGGCGCCGTGATCGGCTACCTGCTGTCGGACCAGATCCTGGACGTCCTGCGGGAGCCGATCGACGCGCTCGCCGCGTCTCGCGACGCGAGTCTCAACTACGACAGCGTCACAGGGGCGTTCGACCTCCGGCTGAAGATCGCGCTCTTCGCGGGGGTCGTGCTGTCCAGCCCGGTATGGCTGTTCGAGCTGTTCGCGTTCCTCGCCCCGGGTCTCACCCGCAGGGAGAGGGCGTACACGTTCGGCTTCCTGGGGGCCGCCCTCCCGCTCTTCGCCGCGGGCTGCGTCATGGGGTTCTCGCTCTTCCCCCACATGGTCGAGCTGCTGGCGGGCTTCGCGTCGGAGGAGGACAGCACGATCCTCGTCGCGTCGTACTACGTCGACTTCGTGATGAAGATCATCGTCGCGACCGGGATCGCGTTCGTGCTGCCCGTCTTCATCGTCATGCTGAACCTCCTCGGCGTCCTCTCGGCGAGGACGATCGCGAGGTCCTGGCGCATCTGCGTCGTGGCGATCGTCGCGTTCAGCGCGATGGTCACGCCGTCGGCCGACGTGCTGTCGATGTTCCTCATCGCGATCCCGATGTGCGGGCTGTTCGCCGCCGCGTTCCTCATCGCGCACCTCCACGATCGCGCCGCCGCCCGCAGGGCGGAACGGCCGGAGGCCGCGCCCGCCGCTCTCCAGGAGGACCCGTCATGTTCGGCCTGACCTTCGAGAAGCTCCTCGTCCTCGCGCTCATCGCCGCCGTGATCGTCGGCCCGTCGCGTCTCCCGCAGTACGCGCATCGGCTGGCCGAGCTCATCCGCTCGGTGCGCTCGTTCCTCGACGCCGCGCGAGAGCGCACCGAGGCCGAGACCGGCGTCTCGCTCGAGGAGTGGAAGCAGATGGACCCCCGTCGGTACGATCCGCGGCGGATCGTCCGCGAGGCCCTCGTCGCTCCCACGGAGGCGCAGGGAGGGCAGGCGGCGTCCACGGATGTCGTGCGCACCGCCGATGCCGGCGTGCGCCCCGATGCCGCGGATGCAGCACCTGGGGCGGAGCCGCCGTCCGTGCGCACGATCCCTCCCGAGCGCGCGCGGGAGGCGGATGGCGCCGCCCCGGCGACGGAGATCGAGCAGGACGTCGCGGACCTCGCACCCGACGTCTCGGGGCACGACGACGTGACGGCTCCCGAGAGGCGCCGGAAGTGGGTCGTCGTGGGCGGCAGCTCCGGTCATCCCCGGCGGATGCTCGTGGACGTCCCGGAGGACCCCGCGCAGGACGGGGAGGAGAGCGCCGAGCCCGACAGGGCGGCCGTCGAGGCCGCGTAGGCGGCCCGTCCACCGTTCAGAGGTCGGGGGATCCGATGCTGATGGCGGCCGAGCCGTCGGCGAGGATGTCGATGGAGCCGTCGAGCGTGAACGTCACGTCCTGGCTGATGTGGAAGTAGGAGCCGTCGTAGATCGACTGCACGTCCATCTCGATGTGCGCGATGCCGCCCGCGGGCGCGATCGCCCAGTACGCCCCGTCGGGGACGACCGCGATGGTCGGCTGCGTGACGATCGACCACTCCGGCGTCGACACGACCCGCTCGAAGGTCTCGTAGCCGAACGGGCAGCCGGTCGGCTTGAGCACGCCCTGCGTCGTGCACTGATCGAGGAAGTCGTGCACCTGCTCCGACACGATGCCCGTGAACTCCTCGGTCGGCTGGGCCTGCACGGCGATGTCGACCTCGCTCAGCGGATCTTCCGCGAGTGCGGCCACGGGCGCCGACTCCGCCGCAGCGGTGTCGACCGAGACGGCGTACGAGCCCGGCGTGAAGACGAGCATCGAGACGGGCTCGAGGGGCTCGGCGTCGACCCCGTCGGGCGACACCTGCCGCTTGTCGAGCTCGAACCCGTTCACGGCGAACCGCATCGATCCGCGCACGACGACGTCGACGACCGCGAGCGGGGTGGTCTCGAACCTCCAGGCGGGGACGAGCCCCGACCATCCGCTCTGCTCGACGCGGAACGTCGAGCGGCCGTCCTGCCCTCCCGCGCGGTACGCGATCGTGACCGACACGACTCCGTCGACCATCTCCGAGCCGATCACCTCGACGTCGTCGACGTCGGCGGCGAGGGCGGAGGAGCGCAGCAGGGCGTCGCTCACGGTCGGCGCGACGCCCGCGCCCTCGAGCACGGTCGAGTCCACAGCCACGCCGGGCACCGTCAGGGCGTCGGCCGCGCGGCCCTCGGCGATGAGCGACACGTAGCGCTCGACGAACGCCTCGGGCCCCCAGAACACGCGGTAGAGCGTCGCGAACCCCGCCGCGATCGCGCCGACGAGCAGGGCGCCGACCACGACCATCCCGACGATCTCGCCCGCCCGCGGCCGCGCGCGAGTCGGCGCGGGGTCGGCGGCGGCGGGTTCCATGCCGCCAGTCTAGGAACGCCCGGCCGCGCGGAGCCTGCGAACGGCGGCGCTTCCCTACGATGGACGGGTGACCGAGCCCGCCCTGTCGGCGGAGCAGGAGGCCCTGTTCCGTCTCATCGAGGACACGCGCGAGCATGTCTTCATCACGGGCCGCGCGGGCACCGGCAAGTCCACCCTGCTGCGCCATCTCACGTGGAACACGGACAAGCAGATCGCGATCTGCGCGCCCACGGGCGTCGCCGCGCTCAATGTCGAGGGTCAGACCATCCACTCGCTGTTCAAGCTGCCGATCGGGCTCATCGCCGATCAGGACATCGAGCAGACCGACGCCACGCGCAAGCTCCTCAACGCCATCGACACGCTCGTGATCGACGAGATCTCCATGGTCAACGCCGACCTCATGGACGCGATCGACAGGTCCCTGCGGCAGGCGCGTGGGCGCCGCAGGGAGCCGTTCGGAGGCGTGCAGGTCGTCATGTTCGGCGATCCGTACCAGCTCGCGCCCGTACCGCCGCGCGGCGACGAGGCCCACTACGTGCGAGACCACTACCGGTCGTTCTGGTTCTTCGACGCGCACGTGTGGGCGGGTGCCGAGCCGGGGGGCGACGGGCTCATCGACCTGGGCCGGCACGGCGCCGACCTCCACATCCGCGAGCTCACGCACATCCACCGGCAGTCGGACGACGGGTTCAAGGCGATGCTCAACGCCGTGCGGTACGGACGTGTGACCGCCGACATCGCGCAGCGCCTCAATGCGGCGGGAGCCCGGACGCCGCCGTCCGACCCGTCCGACCCCGTCATCACCCTCGCGACCCGCAACGACCGCGTCAACGCCATCAACGCGCGCCACCTGGCCGCCCTCGGAGGTCGGGAGCAGACCGCCGTCGCGGAGATCAGCGGCGATTTCGGCCGCGGCGACGTGTACCCCGCGGACGAGCAGCTGAAGCTCAAGGTCGGGGCTCAGGTGATGTTCCTCCGCAACGACGTCGCGGGGCCGGACGGGCCGCGCTGGGTGAACGGGACGATCGGCACCGTGCGGCGCATCCTCGGCGACTCCGTGCGCGTCGACGTCGACGGCGAGGAGGTCGACGTCGAGCCCGCCGTCTGGGAGAAGCACCGCTACTCGTACGACGCGGCCACGAAGAAGCTCAGTCGCGACGTCGTCGCGGAGTTCACGCAGTTCCCGCTGCGGCTCGCGTGGGCCGTGACCATCCACAAGTCGCAGGGCAAGACGTACGACAGGGCCGTCGTCGACCTCGGCTCCGGGGCCTTCGCGCCAGGGCAGACGTACGTCGCGCTCAGCCGCCTCACGTCGCTCGACGGGCTCTACCTCACGCGGCCCCTGCGCCCGTCGGACATCCGCGTGGACGAGGACGTGCGCCGCTTCATGCGCGCGGCGTGGGAGCGCGACGCGGCGGGGATGCGCTCGGCAGCGCGCTCCTGAACGTCACGGTTCGGCATCCTCCCGGTGAGCCGCCGATCCGCTCGCCTAGGATCGGAAGCGGAGCAACTGGGGGGTTGTGGAAATGCGTCAGTCCACGGTGCGTCTGTCGACGACGCGCGCGCGTCTGGGCCGAGCGTCGGCCGTCGTCGCGGGCGTCGTCGCGATGGCGGTCGCGATGTCCGGATGCACGGCGTCGACCGCGGCGAGTGCGTCGCAGTCGGAGGTGCCCATCCCGTCGGCGGAGCTCGCCGACGACACCGTCGCGCAGCTGCAGGACGCCGTCGACCACGCCATGCAGGCGTCGGGTTCGACCGGTGCGCTCGTCGCCGTGTGGATCCCGTGGGCGGGTGCATGGGTCGAGGGCGTCGGCACGACGGGGCCCGACAGCGACGACGCCGTGACCACCGACATGCACTTCCGCATCGGCGAGGTCACGCGCGCCCTGACGTGCAGCGCGCTGTACGCGGTCGCCGACGAGGGGACCGTCGCTCTCGACGACCCCGTGACCGACTGGGTGTCGAGCGTGCCGAACCTCGGCGACGTCACGCTGCAGCAGCTGTGCGACGGCACATCGGGGCTCGGAGACGGGCGGGAGCGTCTCGCGCCGCAGCTGCACTCCACTCCCGAGCGCACCTGGAGCCCGCGCGAGCTCGCGTCACCCGGCATCGCGGAGCGGACGGCCCCCGGCTCGCAGGTCGTCGACTCGGACGCCGCGTACATCCTCCTCGGGATGGCGCTCGAGAAGGCCACGGGGCTCAGCGCGAGCGGCGTCATCGCCGAGTACGTGACCGAGCCGCTCGACCTCGCCGGGACGCAGCTGCCGCGTGCCGCCGCGGCCGAGCCAGGTGATCCCGCGCTCCCCGGCTGGGTGTCGTGGAGCGCTGACCGCGAGAACGGCTGCGTCGCGCCGACCGACTACACGGTCGCGTCGTCGAGCAGCGGGTACACCGACTCCGGTGCCACGAGCACGATCACCGACCTCGCGCGCTTCGGGCAGGCGCTCGCGCTCGACGCCGTGGACGACGACGGGGCGCTGACCGGCCGCTGGGCGAAGGCGCTGCCGTTCGAGGGCGCCGACTACGCGGGCGGCGCGTTCATCGCCGGGTCGATGATCGGCCAGAAGGGCGAGGCTCTGGGGTACCTCACGAGCGTGTACGCCGACACCGAGACGGGGATGACCGTCGCGGTCGTGCTCAACAACTCGGCCGCAGGCTCATCGCTCGTGAGCGCACTCGCGAAGGAGCTCGCCGCGATCGCGTCGAAGGCGCCGGCCGCCGACGGACAGGAGCAGCCGGAGTTCGGCCTGCCCTGGACGGCGGAGGAGTACCGCGCCGTCGTCGCCGAGCGCGCCGTCTGCCCCATCGGCTGAGCCGCCGGCTGAGGTCGGCCGGCGTCAGTCGGCGTCGCCGCGCTGACGGCGCTCGCGTGTGACGAGGGTGATGCCGAGCGCGACCGCCACGCCGAGAACCGTCTCGAGCGCGCGGTCGCCGACGAGCTGCGCGACGGGCAGCGGATGGCCGAGCTGCACCATGCACAGCGCCAGCGGCGTGATGAACAGCATGGCGACGCCGTAGTTGCGGCCGACGAACAGCTCGGCGCCGATCTGCATGACGGTGACGATCGCGATGAGCGCGAGCGGCGACGGGTCGACGGCGAGCACGGCGCCCGTCACGAGCACGCCGAGCAGGGTGCCGACGACCCGCTGGACGCCGCGGATCGTGCGCCCGGCGGCGGTGGCCGCGGCCATCGGCACGACGGCCGACACGATCGCCCAGTACGGATGGCCGATGCCGCTGAGCGTGGCGAGGCCGCCGGCGAGCAGGACGCCGATGCCGTAGCGCACGAGGTAGTGCCGCAGCGGCCACTCCGGGCCCTCGCCCGGAAGCGTGCCCGGAGCGGCGGGCCGGCGCGGCCACGTGTGCGAGACGCGCGCGACATGGCGGCGCCAGAGGTGCCGGGCGAGCGAGGTGAGGTACGTCAGGGCGAGGCAGAACGCGAGGGTGCACGCGGAGACGAGCAGTGCCGGCACGAGATCGCCGGCGGCGTGCGGGGTCGACGCGCAGCCGCCGAGCGCGAACACCTGGAACACGACCCCCGGCGGATGCCAGTTGCGCCGATGCGCGAGCACGGCCATCCCGGTCGCGTACACGGCCGCCGCAGGGATGAGGATCCACGACCGCTCGGCGGGGATCGAGATCGCGACGCCGAGCAGGATCGCCGCGATGATGGACGCGCCCGCCTCCGTCTGCGCGCGCAGGCGCTGCGGAAGCGGGACGGTGCGCCCGAAGATCGAGGCGAGCGCGCCGAATGATGCGTACATGGCCCACTCGAGCCGTCCCGTGGCGAAGAGCACCAGCAGCGGGACGAGCACGGACAGCGCTGCCCTGACGGCGACCGTCCACTCCCCGCGCGAGGGCTGGATGCGGACGAGATCGCGGAGGAAGGGGGAGCGGGGCATCCCCTCCATTCTCCTCCTGCCCGGCGTTCCCCGCGAGGATCCGCCCGCTGAACGGGAGCGGGCGGATCGCGTCGAGCGGGTCAGGCGGGCGCGGTCGCCGCGGCCGGAGCGGGGCGTCGGGCGGCCGCCGCCGCGGCGACGAGCACGACGAGCGCGGCGGCCGTCATGATCGCGCCGACCCAGATCGGCGCGGTGTACCCGAGCCCGGCGGAGATGGCGACGCCGCCCGCCCAGGCGCCGAGGGCGTTCCCGACGTTGAAGGCGCCGATGTTCGCCCCCGAGGCGAGCGTGGGCGCGCCGCCCGCGTAGCCCATGATGCGGGTCTGTAGGCCGGGAACCGTGCCGAAGCCGAACCCGCCCATGAGGACGAGGGCCGCCATCGTCGCCGGCTGCGATGCGGCGGAGAGCGCGAACAGCACGAGCACGACGACGAGCGCACCCGTGAACCCGATGAGCGTGCGGTCGACGTCGCGGTCGGCGAGCCGTCCGCCGACCGCGTTGCCGACGACGAGCCCGCCGCCGAAGAGCACGAGCAGCCACGGCACGGCACCCGCCGCGAAGCCGCTCACCTCGGTGAGCGTGTAGGCGATGTAGGTGAAGGCGCCGAACATGCCCCCGAACGCGAGCACGGTCGCCAGGAGGGACAGCTGCACCTGGCCGGAGCGGAAGGCGCCGAGCTCGCGGCGCAGGCTCACGCGCTCCGCGGGTGCCGCCAGCCGCGGGACGAGCAGCACGACCCCCGCGAGAGCGATGACGCCGATCGCGGCGATGGCCCAGAACGTGGCGCGCCATCCGAGCTGCTGCCCGAGGAACGTCCCGAACGGGACGCCCAGCACGTTCGCGGCGGTGAGTCCCGTGAACATGACGGCGATCGCACCCGCCTTGCGCGCCGGGGCGACGAGGCTTGCGGCGACCACCGACCCGATGCCGAAGAAGGCGCCGTGGCAGAGCGCGGCGAGCACCCGGCCCAGCAGGGCGACGGCGTAGTCGTCGGCGAGCGCCGTGACCACGCTGCCCGCGATGAAGAGCACCATGAGCGCGACGAGCACGGTCTTGCGCGGCAGGCGGATGGTCGCGGCTGTCAGCCCCAGCGCGCCGACGACGACGCTGAGCGCGTATCCCGAGATGAGCCATCCTGCTGCGGCCTCGCTCACTCCGAAGTCGGCGGCGACCTCGGGCAGCAGGCCCATGATGACGAACTCGGTGAGCCCGATCCCGAAGGCGCCGACGGCGAGGGCGATCAATCCCAATGGCATGTGAGGGGTCTCCTGGTATGCTCGATTTACTTGCACGCGCGGGTTATTGCAACGGCGTCGAAAATACTGCCACACGCCGATAGCAAGCGCAAGCAACTATCTCGGAAGGGGACGACATGGGCATCGCCGACGACGCCGTCGAGGTGCGTGCACGGGGATGGCGCACGCTCGCGGCCCTGCACGCGCTGATCGAGACGGAGCTCGAACGCGCGCTCGGCGCCTCCGCCGATCTCTCCGTCGTGGAGTACACCGTGCTCGATGCGCTCAGTCGGCAGGACGGCTGGCACATGCGCATGCAGCAGCTCGCGGGCGCCGCCGCGCTCAGCCCGAGCGCCACCACGCGTCTCGTCAACCGGCTCGAGGACCGCGGACTGCTGACGCGCATCGTCTGCGTCGATGACCGCCGCGGCATCTATACCGAGCTCACGCCGCAGGGGCGTGCGCTCTTCGACGAGGTCCGGCCCGTGCACGACGCGGCACTCGAGCGCGTGCTCGCCGAGGCCGAGACGCGCCCGGAGCTCTCCTCCGTCGCGCACGCCGTGCAGGGGGCATCGGCGCGCGCCTAGCCGATCGACCGCGGCGCTGGCAACCTCCTGCGCAGGCGGGGCGCGGCGCCGCACACTCGGTGCATGCGGACTTTCGGTGTGGAGGAGGAGCTGCTCCTCCTGGACGCGACGACGGGGGAGCCGCGCCCGCTGGCTCCCGAGATCCTCGCTGGCTCGACGCAGGGCGACGGATTCGAGCTGACGTCGGAGATGGAGCAGGAGATGATCGAGGTCGTCTCCGCGCCGAGCGCCGACGTCGACGAGCTGCGCGCGCGGATCCTCGCCGGCCGCCGCGCGGCCGACGACCGCGCGCGCGACCTCGGCGCGCGCGCCGTCGCCCTCGCCACATCGCCCGTGCCGGCGCGGCCCCACCCCAGCGTGAGCCCGCGCTACGGCGCGATCCTCGAGCGCTTCCGGGTGCTCGCCGAGGCGACCCTCGAGTGCGGCCTGCACGTGCACGTCTCGATCGAGAGCGCAGACGAGGGCGTCGCCATCCTCAACCGCATCCGCTCCTGGGTCCCCGTCATCCTCGCTCTCAGCGCGAACTCCCCGTTCCGCGGCGGAGAGGACACCGGGTACGCGAGCTTCCGGCACATCCTGTGGCACCAGTGGCCGACCGCCGGCCCGCTCGAGCTCTTCGACACGGCGGCAGACTACGAGGCGGTCATCGACGGGCTGCTCGGCGCGGGCGGCATCCTCGACGACGCGCAGATCTACTTCGACGCGCGGCTCTCGCGCCACCATCCGACGGTCGAGGTGCGCGTCGCCGACGTCTGCCTCGACCCGGAGGACACCGTCACGATCGCGGCGCTCATCCGCGGTCTCGTCGACTCCGCCGCCGCCGACTGGCGTGCCGGCGAGCCGCCGAGCCGGCTGCCATCACCCGTCATCCGGCTCGGCTCGTGGATGGCCGCCCGCTGGGGCGTGCGCGGCGACCTGTCGCACCCCGAGACGGGGCGTGCCGTGCCGGCGGCGGACGCCGTGAACGCGCTCGTCGAGCGCTCCCGGCCTGGCCTGCGCCGTCACGGAGACCTCGAGACGGTGCGCGACGGGGTGCGGGCCATCCTCGAGCGGGGAACGGGCGCGGAGCGCCAGCGCGCCCGCTACGAGCTCACGGGCGCGCTCGCCGGCGCGGCGCTCGGCGCGAGCACCGACTGACGTGCCCCAGGTCACGCCGATCTGTCAACCCCGTTCAGATCGCGACGTGGGTCGCCTTGACTGATATCGCGCGAAGAGGACCGCGTCGGGGCAGACGGCGGAGACCCTCGCGGACGCACGACTCGCACCATCGAGGAGGAGCATCATGACCGGCACCGCGAACCAGGGCGGGGAGCCCCGCAGACCGGATGGCGGGGCGTCCTCGAAGGGGACGGCACGCCACCCCTCGCAGCGGCCCGTCCCCATCCCGCACTTCCCGCCGCTCGACGCCGGCGTGCGCCGCACCGGGCGGTGACGGGCCGTGCTCAGGCAGATCGGGGGGCGCCGCGGCTACGCGGGGCGGACGATCCTCGAGGGATGCTGCGGTGAGGGCGACGCATGGGCTCTCGTGGCCTGGGATGGCTGGGCCGACGACCGCTGGTGGGAGCTCCCCGACGGCCGAGCCGTCGACGAGGTGCTCGCGGCGGGCGACCTCGACGCGCTCCCCGCACTGCGCCTCGCGCTCGAGCAGACGGGGAGGATGGGCGACATCCTGTGGTCGAGCACTCCCGTCGGGCCCATCGTGTCGGGGCGGTTCGCCGAGGTGCTGGAGCGCTCGGGGGCGACGGGCTACGTGCTCGTCCCCCTCTCCACCCCGGACGGCGTGGGGCCCTATGCGCTGCTCGTCCTCGACGACAACGACTTCGACGACGTCCGCGCCTTCCCCCAGGGCGCGCTGCCGGTGGAACGGCTGGACGTGTCGGCCCGCCTGCTCGCGGAGCTGCGCGCGGCCGGCGTCGACGGCTTCTGCGCCGAGCACGGCGAGGCCGCATCTCAGCGCGAGCGTGCGCGTCAGCTCGCGCGCGCCATCCCGTCCTGAGGCGCGAGCGGCTTCGCGAACAGGGCCGCGGGGTAGCGGCCGTCGCCGGGCGGGAACTCCCGGACGCCCTGCAGCACATAGCCGCGCGCCTCGTAGTAGGCGCGCAGCCCCGCATTCGCGGCCATGCAGTCGAGGCGGGCCGTCGACCATCCGCGTCGGGCGATGAGGTCCTCGGCGAACGCGAGCACGCGCGCGCCGAGACCCGCCCCCGCTACCTCGCGCGCCACCATGAGGCCGTGGACATAGCCGGCATCGGCGGTGTCGGAGTCGACCCAGAACGCGGGGTCGTCGTCGAGCACGCGCACGGCGGCCGCGAGGCCGTCCGAGCCGTCCTGCACATGCCACTCGCCGTCGGCGATCTGCCGCCCGAACACCGCGAGCGGGATCTGCCCCGCGCGCCACTGGGATATTCCCCGAGCGGCATGCCAGCGGGCGAGCGAATCCCGGAGGGAGAGGATGGCCGGGGCGTCGGCCGGCGCAGCGGGACGGAGCATCCGGCCATCCTCTCCCATCAGACGATCTCGGGGACGATGCGCACGGCGCCCTTGTCGGCCGACTGGGCGAACGCGGCGTAGGCGCGGAGCGCGGGAGACACCTCGCGCACGCGGTCCTTCGGGCGGTAGCCGCCCGCGGCCTCCAACGCTGCGCGGCGGCGCTCGAGCTCCTCCGGAGCGACGTCGAGGGAGATCGCGCGCGTCGGGATGTCGATCGAGACGATGTCGCCGTCCTCGACGAGCGCGATGAGCCCGCCGGCGGCGGCCTCGGGCGAGACGTGGCCGATGGAGAGCCCCGAGGTGCCGCCGGAGAAGCGGCCGTCGGTGATGAGCGCGCACTTCTTGCCGAGCCCGCGTCCCTTGAGGAAGGACGTCGGGTAGAGCATCTCCTGCATGCCGGGGCCGCCCTTGGGGCCCTCGTAGCGGATGACGACCACGTCGCCCTCGCCGACGCGCTTGTTGAGGATCTTCTCGACGGCCTCGTCCTGCGACTCGCACACGACGGCGGGACCCGAGAACGTCCAGATCGACGGGTCGACCCCCGCCGTCTTCACGACGGCGCCGTCCACGGCGATGTTGCCGCGGAGCACCGCGAGGCCGCCGTCCTTCGAGTACGCGTTCGCCACATCGCGGATGCATCCGCCCGCGGCGTCGAGGTCGAGCTCGGTCCACTCCGCCGACTGCGAGAACGCCGTCGACGACCGCACGCCCCCCGGGGCGGCGTGCCACAGCGCGAACGCCTCATCGGACGCCTTGCCGCCGCGGACATCCCACTCGTCGAGCCACTCGCCGAGCGTCGCGGCGTGGACGGTGTGCACGGCGTCGTCGAGGAGGCCGCCGCGGCGCAGCTCGCCGAGGAGCGCGGGGATGCCGCCCGCGCGGTGCACGTCCTCCATGTAGTACGTGCGGTCCTTCGCGACGTTGGGGGCGACCTTGGCCAGGCACGGCACGCGGCGCGAGACGGCGTCGATCTCGTCGAGGCCGAAGGGCACGCCGGCCTCGTGGGCCGCGGCGAGCAGATGGAGGATGGTGTTCGTCGACCCGCCCATGGCGATGTCGAGGGCCATGGCGTTGCCGAACGCGGCGGGCGTCGCGATGCTGCGCGGCAGCACGGAGGCGTCGTCCTCGTCGTAGTAGCGTCGCGTGATGTCGACGACGAGCGAGCCGGCCTTCTCGTAGAGCGCGCGGCGGGCGGTGTGCGTGGCGAGCACCGAGCCGTTGCCGGGGAGTGAGAGGCCGATGGCCTCCGTGAGGCAGTTCATCGAGTTCGCCGTGAACATACCGGAGCACGAGCCGCACGTCGGGCACGCGGCCTCTTCGATGCGCTGGATGTCGGCGTCCGAGACGTTCTCGTTGACGGCCTCCGAGATCGCGTCGACGAGGTCGAGCGTGCGGATGGAGCCGTCGACGAGCGTGGCGCGCCCCGACTCCATGGGTCCGCCCGAGACGAAGACGGTCGGGATGTTCAGGCGGAGGGCCGCCAGGAGCATGCCGGGGGTGATCTTGTCGCAGTTGGAGATGCAGACGAGCGCGTCGGCGCAGTGCGCGTTGACCATGTACTCCACGGAGTCGGCGATGAGGTCGCGCGATGGCAGCGAGTAGAGCATGCCGCCGTGGCCCATCGCGATGCCGTCGTCGACGGCGATCGTGTTGAACTCGCGCGGCGTGCCGCCCGCGGCGGTGATCGCGTCGGACACGATGCGGCCCACGGGGGCGAGGTGGGTGTGGCCGGGCACGAACTCCGTGAACGAGTTCGCGACGGCGATGATCGGCTTCCGCCCGATGTCGCCGCCCGGGACGCCGGCGGCGCGCAGCAGTGCGCGGGCGCCGGCCATGTTGCGGCCGTGGGTGATGGTGCGTGAGCGGAGAGCGGGCATGGAACCATTCAGGCCCTTCGCGCGCGGGCGCGGGGAGATGCGGTCGGTACGGGTACTGGCAGTACCATCGGAGGATGATCCGGCCCCGCACCCCCCGTCGCGAGCAGCTGGGGGAGTTCCTCGCGGCACGACGGCGGACGACGAGCCGGTCGGCGCTGGGGCTGCCTCCGACGGGCCGGCGCAGCGACACGGGGCTCAGCCGCGAGGAGATCGCGACGCTGTCCGGCGTGAGCGGCAGCTGGTACACGTGGCTCGAGCAGGGGCGCGACATCAACGTCTCGCGGCAGGTGCTGGCCGCCGTCGCGCGGGTGCTGGGCCTGTCGGCGGCGGAGACGGAGTACGTCTACGCCCTTGCCGAGCGCGAGGAGGGGTCCGCTCCGACCGAGCGGGAGAGCGTGCCGCCGCACCTGCAGCACCTCGTCGACGCGCTCGGGTTCCCTGCCTTCATCGTCGCGACCGACTGGGCCATCGCGGGATGGAACGCGCGCTACGCCTGGCTCTACCCGCGCATCGAGACGCTCGACGCCGCCGACCGGAACCTTCTCTGGCTCGTCTACACCGACCCGGAGCTGCGCGACATGCTGCCCGACTGGGAGCGCGACAGCCGGGCGTTCCTCGCGGAGTTCCGCGCCGAGTCGGGCGTGCGCCTGACCTCGCCCCGGCACCGCGAGCTGCTCGAGCGGCTGCGCGAGGCGAGCGGAGACTTCCGTGCGCAGTGGGCAGAGCTCGCCGTCGAGCGGTTCGCGTCGCGCCGCCGGGCGTTCCGGCACCGGGACGACGGCATCGTGACGTTCGAGCACCACCGGCTCGTGCCATCCGACGCCGCCGACCTGCACGTCGTGATGTACGTGCCGGTGTGAGGCGGCCCTCATTCGGCCGGATCGGAGTCGACCGAGCTGGAGTGGGCCGACCCGGGTGAACGATGCGCTGGTCGCCGGGCACGCGGTCGCGGTTCTCCGCGAAACGGGGCAGCTGCCGACCCGTGGACGCGGGTCAGATCTTGAAGCCCTCGGCCTCGGCGAACGCGCGGCGCATGTTGCCGAGCGCATCGGACTCCACGCCGGAGCCGACCGCGAATTCCCGCCAGCGGCTCACGGTCGCCGCGAGCGCGCCGAGGATGCCGGTGGCCCGTTCGCGTGTGATCCGGAAGCTCTCGGCATGGTCGAGCAGTTCTCGCACGTCTCGCGCGTAGGGGTCGCCGCCCGGGACCAGCGGCGTCCCCTCGCCGGGGCGGTTCGAGGGATTGACGTCGAAGGCCGGAGCGAGCCGCCACCCGCTCGCCTCTCGGAGGAATCCGTGATTGCGCATGTGATCGTCGTGTCCGTTCACGAACGCGGAGAACGCAGCGCGGCGGAACAGCTCGGCCGCATCGTCGGCCGGCGACGAGGAGATCCGCGCGACGGCGCTGGCGAGGGTCGCGTAGTCGGACCGATCGCCATCCGCCATCCCGAATATCGAGCGGAAGCTGATGTAAGCGATGCGCCGCGAGCCTTCCCGGTCGAACCGCGGGGCGAGCAGGACGCGCTGGCCCGGCTCGAGGAGCAGCGTCGACGTGTCGAGGGCGCGGATCCCCGCCGCGCGCATCATCCGCGCCGTCGCGTCCTCCCACGCGGACACGTCGAACGGATCGCCCGCGCGGGGGAACTTGGCGAGCACGAGCCGTGTGCCGTTGCGGACCCATGCCTTCGGCCGCGCACCGCCTGGAGAAGAGCCGACGCCGATGAGGTGCTCGACCGCGCGATCGATCTCGCCGGTCTCCTCGAACCGTCGCGCGGCGTCGACGAGCGCACGCAGTTCCTGGACGGCGGCACGATCGCCGCCTGTGCCGAGAAAGACGCCGTCTCGGCGGAAGCGGACGGCGCCGTGCCGCGTCGCATCGTCAACGCGGAGCAGCAGGTCAATCTCGGTCGGCGGCTGAAAGCGCCGACCGGCACGCCGTGCGTCGGCGAGGGCTGCGGCCCGGAGCAGCCCTCGCCCCCACGCATCGGGCGCTGCATCGTCGAAGGCGAGGAACGTCGACCGATGATGCGCGGGGACCTGCGGTCCGCGTTGCAACGGGAGGTCGGGACTGATCGCGAACGCGTCGACGCGCGACAGCCACCCGTCCCGGTAGCCGAAGGTCATCGACTCCGTCGTGCGCCCCGCGCGGCGTTCGATCTGCACGTCGCCCACGGGCGCATCGTCGATCCAGACCTCGATCGCGTCGGTCACGAGCGCGGCGCCCTCTCCCGGCCCAGGAGATGCGCGCGCAGTCGGCCGACGTCGGTGGAGAGCGGGTCTGTCGCCTCGACGACGCGATCCGCCAGCTGCAGCGCGTGAAGCACGGCGACGACGTTGCCGAACCGCACGCCCGGGTCCCCCGCCTCGACACGGCGCAGGGCCGGCACCGAGATGCCGGCTCGCTCGGCGAGGAGCCGCTGACTGACACCCGTGATGAGGCGCCACTGCCTGAGGTGCCGTCCCAAGGCTGCGAGGGAGGCGCCTTCGACATCGCCCAAGAGAACATGTGCGTTCATTTAAGGCACATATTAGTCGCTGTCACGTCACTTTATATAGGCGACCGCCTACGCCGCGTCGCGGAACGCCGTGATGAACGAGTACCCCGCCGCGTTCTTCGTGACCGAGAGGTTGAGCCCCATGTGCGGCTCGAGCGTGTTGACCTTGTCGAGCGGGGCGACGACGACGATCTGGAACCCGAGACCCAGCCACGCCTTGATGGCCCGTCCCGTGAACGCGCTGTCGGCCTTCACGAACCCCTCGTCGAGGAACACGGGCGCGAAGCGCGGCCACGACCGCGTCTGGTCGCCCAGCTGGTATCGCAGGGCGGCCCCCACGATGAACGCCACGAGCTCCTGCGACTCGCCGCCCGACTTGTCGCCGAGGGTCGAGTACGTCGACACCTCCTGGCCGTCCGGCGCGATGCGGCTCGCCGTGATCTCGATGTGCCGCCGCACGTCGAGGATCTCGTCGCGACGTGCGTTGACCCCGGACTCCGGCAGCTCGATGAGGTCGATGAACTCCTGCAGCTGCGCGAACCGCCGATCGGCCTCCTCGTCCGACCAGTCGCCCTCCACGGGGGCCGACAGCGCCTTCAGCTGCGCCTTGACGCCCTCGATGCGCTCGGGGTGGAGGTGCCGCATGTCGATGCGCAGACGGTCGGTGTCGGATGCGAAGTCGAGGTGGCGCAGGATGTCGTTGACGGGCTCGAGGCGCTCCTCGATGCTCAGCAGCGCGTGGCCGAACGAATCGCTCAGCATCTTGAGATCCATGGTCGACACCTCCTGCAGGTGCCGGCGGAACTCCAGCCGGTGCTGCGAGAGCCCGTCGCGTGTGATCTCGGCGTAGATCGCGGCGAACTCGTCGTACGCCTCGACGGTCGTCCCCCGGTTGGGATCCGGCCACTTCTCGTTGTACGCCGCGAAGATGCGCTCGAGGGAGGCTGCGACGGAGTCGAGCGTGGCGGCCGCGCGCTTGACGTCGAGCTGCAGCTCGTCGGCGAGGCGCGCGCACACCTTCTCGAAGCTCTCGTGGTCGACCTCGGGGTCCATCCGGACGAGCTCGCGGTCGAGGTGCCGCGCGTCGTCCTCCGACAGCTCCGCGCCCTGGGCGAGGGCGTCTCGCAGCGTCGCGACGGCGTCCTGCCGGTCGACGATGGCGCCCCAGGCCCGCTCGAGCGCGTCGAGCGCCCCCGCATGGCCGAAGCGCTCGCCGCGTGCCTCCTCGAGGCGGGTCTCGGCATCGGAGAGCCGCTCGGCGAGCTCGCCGAGCAGATCGGACTTCTCCAGGATGGCCGCGCGCTGCGCCTCGAGCTCGGCGACCTCGGCCGTGACGGCGTCGACGTCGATCGACGCCCACTCGGCGTCCTGGATGCGGCGGTACGCCTCGGCCACGCGCTGCACGTCGTCCGTCGCGCGCTCGTGCTCGGCGCGCGTGGTCTCGTGCTCGGCGATGCGGGCGGCCGTCGCCTCGATCTCGGTCTCGATCTCGCGGCGGCGCGCGTCGTTCGAGAACCCGAGGATGTGCCGCTCGCGGGCGTCGCGCCCGGCGGCGCCGCGACGCCCCTGCGACACCTGCCCGTTGACGGTCACCTTGGGAGCGTCGCCGCCGAGCTCCGCGGCCGAGCCGACGCACAGGTGGTCGGACGCGGCGACGCGGCGCTTCACCCACGCGGTGAAGGGCGAGTCGCGGAAGACGAGGCGGCCCGAGATGTAGCGGTCGTCGGAGGGCGGCTCCGCATCGTCCTGCAGGTCGACGCCGTCGAAGCGGATGCGGCGGCCGAGCCGCAGCGTCTCGATCGCCTCGCGCACGTGCTGCTGTCGGCGCGCGTCCATGAGCAGGGTCATCCCGATGCCGGACAGCGTGACCTCGGCGGCCGTCCGCCACGGCTCGAAGTCGGGGTGGACATCCATGAGCTCGGCGGCGAAGGGCAGCTCGGACGGGTCGAGGCCGGCCGCCTGCGCGATGTCGCGGCGCGCGCGGTCGAAGGCATCGGGGATGAGGCTCTCGCGCCCCGAGAGCGAGTCGAGCTCGGCCGCGTCGGCCCGCCGCTTGCGGACGAGGTCGCCGACGGCGAGCACCTCCTCGTCGCGCAGGCGCTTGAGCTCGGCCAGCCGGGGACCGGCCGTCTCGAGGTAGTCGGCCGCGGCCTCCTTCACGGCGCGGAACGCGTCGCGCGTCGGGAAGGTCGCGCCGAGCACCTCGACGCGGCCCTGGAGCGTGCGGCGGGCGTCGGCGACACGCTCGGCGCGCGCCCTGCCCTCCGCGATGCGGGCGTCGAGGCGCGCGAGCAGGTCGCCGCCGTTCTGCGCGCGCTGCTCCTTGAGCTCTTCGACCTCGACGGCGAGCGCGGTCTCCGCCGCCCGGGCCGCCGTGACGGCTTCGCGCGCGGCCTCGCGCGCGGCCTTGTTCGCCTCCTCGGCCTCGCCCAGCAGCCGGTACTCGGCCTGCGCCTTCCAGAGGCGGAAGGGCGTCGGCTCGTCGGGACGGGCGAGCCCGTAGCGGTCGAGGCGGGCCACGCGCGTGCGCGCGGCCTCCCAATCGCCGTGGAGGTGGGCGATCTCGCCCAGCATGCGCTCCTTGGCGGCGTTGACGGAGAGGCTCTCGTGGCTCTGGGCGAGCGCCTGGAACTGCGCGAGGACGGCGTCGGCCGCGGCGTAGGTCGGCGGCTCTTCGAGCACCATCTCCTTGTACAGCCGGTCGACCGTGCGCACCTGGTGCCCGGCCTGGATGCGCGCGAGCAGCCGCAGCGCGTTGTCGCTGTTGCCTCCCTCGCCGATGCCGAGGCGCGCGGCGACGGCGTAGAGGAAGTCCTGCGTCGTCTCGTGGTACCGCATGCCGGCGTAGCGCGCGCGGAGCGCCCGCGGGTCGAAGCGGCCGTCGGCGAACGCCGCGAGCTCGGACAGGTCGATGTCGCCCTCGTAGGTGAGGTGGCGCGAGCGCACCTCGGTGCTGCGCTGGGCGCCCGCGGGCGCCCAGTAGGTGCGCAGCGCTGTGTAGTGCCGGCCGGAGCCGTCGACGAACGTCATCGAGATCGCGCCCCACGCGCTCGTCCCGTCTCCCCGCAGCACCCGCTCGACGTCGCGCACGGTGTCGCGCTTGCCGCGCAGGTACGTGAGGATGTTCCGCTGATCGGCTCCGCGCGCGCGTCCCACGGTGGCGTCGTTGGATGCGCCGTTGAAGGGGATGGTCGAGGGCATCATGAGCGCGATGTACGCATCGAGCAGCGTGCTCTTGCCCGTGCCGGAGCCCCCGGAGATGAGGGTCGCGTCGCGGTCGAAGTCGACGCGGTGGTGTCCGTGGAACCCGCCCCAGTTGACGACCTGCAGGTGGCGCGCGCGCCACTGCGCCGTCTCGTCGTCGTAGCCCGCGATGAGCAGGTCGCTCATGCCGTGCACTCCTCTCGAACGGCCATCCGAATGCCGGGCGCACACCTGATTCCCGACTTCCCGGTGTGCTTTCGTCCAACGGATATCCGTTGGACGAAAGCACACCGGATTGCGCGGAAACGGATGCCCGTTCGGCAATCGGATGTGCTCATGCCGCGTCCTCCTCGTCGGTGCCGTCGGCGTCGTCCTCGTCGGCGTCGTCCTCGTCGGCCTCGGGCTCCGGGGCATCCGGCTCGGCCTCGCCCTCGTCGAGCCGGCGCTGCGCGTTCTCCGGCCGGTTCTGGTCGGCGAGCCACTGCTGGATGAGGCGCAGCTTCTCGAGCGGCAGCAGCGTCTCGATGACGTCGGAGATCGCGAAGCGGTCGTCGGAATCGGCCTTCACGAGGATGCCGGTCTTCACGAGCGAGTCGACCGCGGCCGCGGCCTTCTTGGCGTCGCCCGCGCGGTCGGTCGCGCGCGCCGGCCGGAACGGCACGACGGCGGAGAGGCAGTCGTCGCGGTCGACGTGAGCCTGCGGCAGGCCGCTGCCGCGCTCGGCGAGGTGCCGCTGGCGCAGGAATGCGAGCAGGATGGTCTCCTCGCGCGTGTAGGTCGCGTCGCGCAGGAGCGGAGGCACGTATCCGGACGCCTCGGAGCGGATCTGCACCTTGTATGCGACGCCGCGGTCGCGATCGATCACGAGGTCGAGGAACAGGTCGTTGAGGCGGCTCTTGATGAGCCGGTGATCGCGCACGAGGGTCGCCCACTCGTCGCGGTCGTCGGTGACGATGGGGTGCTTGATGAGCACGACGAGGCAGCGCCGCTGCTCGAGCGTGAGCGCGCCGTCGTCGCCGTCGAAGAGCGACAGGCGCGAGTCGTCCGGTGCGTCCTCGACCGCGGTCGCGGCGACGAAGGGATCGTCGTCAGGCGTCGTCATCGCCGTCTCCTGTGTGATGTGCGGGCGGATGGATGCGCGGCAGCGCGAACGAGCGGCGGGAGCCGTCCGCCCGGATCGTCTCGACCATGCCGCCGCCGTCGAGGTCGAGCTCGCCGCGCGAGGCGAGGTACGCCAGGCCGTACAGCTCGACGGGGCGGCGCAGATCGGCGGGAAGCGCGTTGAACGCCTCCGCGAGCCCCTCCGCGCCGTCGGCGACGGCACGGTCGAGCCCACGGCGCACCTCCTCGAGGAGCGGCCCGCCCTGGCGGCGCACGTCGTCGAGGGTGGGCGCGTCGGGAGCCTGGTCGGACACGTCCTCGAGGGGAGGGGCGGGACGGTGCGCCTCGGGGTCGTGGAAGCGCGTGCGCACATGATCGATGTCGAGACGCGCGGGCATCCCGGGGATGGGCACGGTGTCGCGGGCGCGCGCCGTCTCCATCCACACCGCGAGCTCCTGCTCGAGCGAGCGCAGGGTGCGGGTGAGCTCGCGCTCCTGCAGCGAGTTGTAGCCCGACAGGTACTCGGCGAGCGACTGCGAGGCGCGGTGCTGGCGCAGCTGCACGTCGCGCAGGCCGCGGCGGAGGACGGCGTCGGCGTTGACGAAGCCGTAGCGCTCGTCCTGCGTGAGGTCGCGGGCGAACGGGTGGGTCATGATGGCGCGCAGGTCGTCGCGGAACGCGGCGAGCAGCTCCTCGTCGCCGAGCACGGTGAGGGCGCCCTGGAAGGCGCGGCCCTCCCGCGTCTGCGAGGCGAGGCGCGTGCTGGCGGCGAGGTACTCGCCGAGGACCTCGCCCTTGGGGCGGTCGTCGGCGCGGAAATCGCGCACCATCTGGTCGTGGATGGCGTCGAGCGCCTCCTCGACGCGGCGGAAGTCGCCGGGGAGCTGGTCGAGCAGGTCGATGAGGTCGGCGTAGCCGCCGCGCATCCGCTCGTCGTCGGCGACCTCGACCTCGCCGCCGCCCGCGAGGCGATCGCGCTCGGCCGTGAGGCGCGCGATCTCGGCGTCGAGCGCCGCGACGCGGGTGGTCTCGTCGGGGTCGGCCTCCACGGCCCAGCGGTGCACGGCGTCGAGGATGGTCGTGAGGCGCGATTCGCTCAGCAGCGCGCGCTCGCGCGACAGCCCGTCGTGCATCTGCATGGCCGCGAGGGCGTGGGAGGTGAGCTCGTACGCCTCGCCTCCGTCGTCGAGGGGCACGCGGCGGAGCCACTGGCTGCGCATCCACGAGAGGCAGAGGGCCCGCCCCTCCTCCTGCGCCGGCACATCGTGCCCGTGCTCGCGCAGCTCGGCGAGGTAGGTGTCGACCTGCACGTGCAGGCGCTCGGCCTTGACCTGCTTCGTCTCCTGCGAGAAGGAGGCGCGGAACACCGCGAGGACGAGGGGCGCCCAGCGGCTGCGGACGAGGCTGAGGGCCGCGCCCTCGCGCGCCTCCGTCAGGCGCGCGACGTCCCGGGGGACTCCGCTCACTCCGGCCGCTCCTCTCGATGGCTGCGCGTTCGCGCGACAACCCTCGATTCTCGCATGCTCGCGCTGTGCGCCCCATTCCCCGTCCCTCTTCGTCCGGTGCTCCGGGAGGGCGGCGCCCGCGTCTCGAGGTCCTCGTGCGGCGTCTCGTCGCGCTCGTTCCTCGCTCGCTCGGCGGCCGGGGACGTCATCCCGTCGGCGCCGCCGTCGTCGCGCGCACGATGAGCCGCGTCGACAGGTGCAGGTCGCCGCGCGGTGCGGGACGGCCCGCGGCGAGCGCGAGCACGGTCTCGACGGCCGTGCGCCCCAGCGCCTCGAGCGGCGCATGCACCGTCGTGAGGTCGAGCCCGGGCACGACGGGCGCGTAGGTGTCGTCGTATCCGACCACGCTGAGATCGTCCGGCACGCGAAGCCCGAGCCCGCGCGCGACGGCGATCGTCCCCACGGCCGCGGCGTCCGTCGCCGCGAACACCGCCGTCGGCCGATCGTCCCGCCGCAGAAGTACGCCCAGTGCGGTCGCATCGGCGTGCAGGCCCGTCACGACGAACCGATCGTCGAGCGGGGCGCCGGCCTCGGCGAGCACATCGCGGAATCCCGCGAGCCGCTCGCGGATGCCGGGGTTGGCGGGCTCTGCCCCGACGAACGCGAGGCGCCGGTGTCCCCGCTCGAGCAGATGCGCCGCCGCCTGCTGCCCGCCCCGCCAGTGCGTCGAGCTCACATCGGGAACGTCGGCCCGCAGAGCCGCCGACGCGTCGATCGAGACGAGCGGCAGCCCGTAGGCGCGGAGCAGATCCACGAGGTCCGCCGGGATGCGGCTCGTCACCATGATCACTCCGGCATGCCCGCGGTCGGCCATCGACCGGACACGGCGCTCGTCGAGCGAGAGCGTCGGGGCGCCCACGTGTCCCGGGTCGCTCACCTGCGTCACGAGCTCCACTCCCGCGACCTGCGCCCCCTCGGCGATGCCCTCGATCACCCGCAGCGAGTACAGCGTGTAGAGCGTGTCGAACACGGCGACGATCGATCCCGTCGCGCGGGGCGTGCGCTCCCGCGTGATCGGCAGATAGCCGAGCTCGGACATGGCCGCCTCCACGGCAGCCGCCGTCTCGGCAGAGAACCCCGTCCGCCGGTTGAGCACCTTCGACGCCGTCGCCGTGGACACTCCCGCGCGGCGCGCGACATCAGCTAGGGTCGGTCGACGAGTCATCGCACGCTCCCATCTGCGAAAGTGTTTCTCTCATCCTGGCAGGAGAACAGGGGAGATCGAGCGCTACATTCTGAAAAGTTGCGAAAGGCAGCAAAACAGTTTCTCAAAGGGGAGCAGGATGGCGACGGAGCGCGGACTCTTCAACGCGGTGGGGGAGGACCCCGAGCTGACCACGAGCAACGTGGTCGTCGGGCGGACGTCGCTCTCCCGACTCAACTGGCGCCTCGTGATCGCCCTCCTCCTCGGTGCCGTCCTCTGGATCGGCCCCTACATCGGCAGCATCGGCATCCTCCTCCCCGCGCTCCTGCAGGAGATCGCGCCCGACGACAAGGTCGCCCTCGTCGGAGCGGTCGGCGTCATCGGCGCCGTGCTGGCGCTCGTCGCGAACATCGTCTTCGGCGCGCTCTCCGACGTCACGCGCTCGCGGATGGGGCGACGCGGCCCGTGGATCCTCGGCGGCGCGGTCGTCGGAGCGGGCGCCCTGCTCGGCATGAGCACGACGACGTCGATCCCCCTCGTGTTCGCCTGGTGGTGCCTCTACATCCTCGGACTCAACGCGATCGTCGCCTCCATGGTCGCCGTCATCTCCGATCGCGTGAGCGTCAAGTACCGCGGCACCGTGTCGGCCGTGTACGGCGTCGGATTCATCGTCGGCAGCGCGCTGTCGCAGATCGTCGGGGCGTCGTTCCTCGAGAACGCGAGCGCCGGGCTCATCCTCTTCGCGCTGTGCACACTCGCCTCCGGCGTGCAGTTCGTCCTCATCGCGCCGGAGGGCTCCAACCGCGGTGCGGCGGGCGAGCGGCTCACCGCCCGCCGCGTACTCGCGAGCTTCGCCCTCCCGCGGCGCGGAGCGCGCGACTTCTACCTCGCGCTCGCCGGCAAGTTCCTGCTCCAGGCGGGCGGCTACGCCATCACGAACTACCAGCTCTACATCCTCACCGACTACATCGGGCTCGACGCCTCGGCGGCGGGCGGCGTCATCTCGATCGCGGCCGTCATCACGCTCGTCACGGGCCTCGCCTTCGGCATCGGCTCCGGTCCGCTCTCCGATCGCATCGGCCGCCGCAAGCCGTTCGTCATCGTCTCCGCGCTCCTCATCGCCGTCGGCGCCGTCTTCCCCGCCGTCGCCCCCTTCGCGTGGGGCTACATCCTGTTCGCCGTGTTCTCGGGCGTCGGCAACGGGGTGTTCTCCTCCGTCGACCAGGCGCTCAACATCGAGGTCCTCCCCGACAAGGAGAACGCGGCGAAGGACCTCGGGCTCTTGAACGTCGCGAACACGGGCGGCCAGATCATCGGGCCCGTCGTCACGTCGTTCCTCGTCGTCGCGACGGGCGGATACCAGGCGTCCTTCGTGGCCGCCGTGATCCTGCTCGTCGGCGCCGCCCTCTGCTTCGTCCCCATCCGGAAGGTCCGCTGATGTCCGCACCCGCCGCCCCTCTCACCTGGGTCGTCACGACCCAGGACGCCGCCTGGCAGACTCGCGAGGCGCCGCAGCCGGCGCCGCTCGCGGGCATGCCCGACGTCATGCTGCGCCCCGATCGCGCCCGGCAGACGATGGAGGGCTTCGGCGTCTGCTTCAACGAGCTCGGATGGCGCGCCCTCTCGCGCCTGTCCGCGGATGACCGAGACGGCATCCTCCGGGAGCTGTTCGCACCCGGTGTCGGAACGGGTTTCACCCTGTGCCGCATGCCGATCGGCGCGAACGACTTCTCCACCGACTGGTACTCGTACGACGAGGAGCCCGGCGACCTCGCGCTCGAGCACTTCTCGATCGAGCACGACCGCGACACCCTCGTGCCGTTCATCCGCGCCGCGCGGAAGGAGCAGCCGGCCCTGCGGCTGTGGGCCTCACCGTGGAGCCCGCCGTCGTGGATGAAGACGAACGGGCACTACGCGGCGGCGCTGCCGTGGCCGGGCAGCGGCGTCGAGAACGGCCTGCGGCCCGATCAGGTCGGGCGCGAGGGCACCGACATGATGATCCAGACGCCCGAGAACCTCGCCGCCTACGCCCGCTACTTCGCGAGGTTCATCGACGCCTACCGGGCCGAGGGCATCGAGATCGGCATGGTCATGCCGCAGAACGAGTTCAACTCGGCACAGGTCTTCCCGAGCTGCACGTGGACACCCGAAGGGCTCGCCCGCTTCATCGCCCACCTCGGACCCGTCATGGCCGAGCGCGGGGTGGAGGTCTTCTTCGGCACCCAGGAGCGGCCGGCTCCCTCGCATCTCGCGACCGTCCTCGCCGATCCCGATGCGGGGCCGTGGATCCGCGGCGCGGGATTCCAGTGGGCGGGCAAGGGCGCCATCGCCGACGCGCGCCGCATCGCGCCCGAGCTGGCGCTCTACCAGACCGAGCAGGAGTGCGGCGACGGTCGGAACGACTGGCGGTTCTGCCGCTATGCCTGGTCGCTCATGCGACGATTCATCGACGACGGCGCGACGGCGTACACGTACTGGAACCTCGCGCTGGACGAGGGCGGCGTGAGCCGATGGGGATGGGCGCAGAACTCGCTCGTCGTCGTCGACCCCGACACGGGGCGGTTCCGGTACACGCACGAGTACCACCTCATGAAGCACCTCACGCACTTCCTGCAACCGGGGGCGCAGAGCATCGAGGCGTTCAGCTGGACGGGCTACGAGAACCAGCTCGCGTTCCGGAACCCCGACGGGTCGGTCGTCGTGGTGATGCAGAACGACCTGGCCGAGGAGACGACCGCGACCCTCGCGCTCGGCGACACGGCGGTCGCGGTGACGCTGCCCGCCGACTCGTTCAGCACCTTCGTGTTCGCGGCCTGAGCGCCCTCACCCCGCCGTGATCGGGGCGGACGCGCGGGGATCGTCCAGGTTCTCCGCCGCATCGTCCTGCCGGCGTCGTCGCGCGGGTGCCTACGGTCGGAGGAACCGCCCCCACGGAGGACCGACGATGACGTTCGACACCGCCCCTGCACCCCTCGACCTCGCCGGCGGATGGAGCTGCCTGCTCGATCGGGAGGGCGTCGGCGAACGAGACGGCTGGCACGTCGCCCTGCCGGGCGACGCCGTCGGCATCCGCCTCCCCGGCTCCATCCAGCACCAGGGGCTCGGCGATCCCGTGGCGGTCGACGCGCCCTGGACGGGCGGAATCGTCGACCGGGCCTTCTTCGACGACGACCGTTACGCGCCCTACCGCGAGGACGGCGCGGTCTCGGTGCCGTTCTGGCTGCAGCCCCGCGTCGTCTACCGCGGCGCGGCGTGGTTCGCGCGTGACGTCGTGATCCCGGACGACTGGGCCGGCCATCCGCTCGCCCTCGTGTTCGAGCGCGTGCACTGGGAGTTGACCGTCTGGATCGACGGGCTGCCGGTCGGATCGGAGCGCAGCCTCACGACCCCGCACCGGTTCGAGGTGGCCGCGCTCGCCGCAGGGGCGCACCGCATCGTCGTGCGCGTCGACAACCGCACGGTCGTCGACGTCGGCCCGAACGCGCACAGCGTCTCCGATCACACGCAGGGCAACTGGAACGGCATCGTCGGCGCCATGACGCTCGCACCGCTCCCCGCCGTGCGCATCGCGCGCGTGCGCGTCTTCCCCGACGTCGCGCGGCGCGCGGTCACGGCGCGCATCGACATCGCGTCGGGCTCGGCCGGAGCGGGGGCGGGCGAGGTGACGGTCGTCGCCCGCCGTGCCGCCGACGATCGGGAGGTCTCCAGGGTCGTCGCGCGATACGACGCCGGCGACGACCGCGACCTCGCCGAGCGCGGCGTGACGGCGGGCGGGGCGCGCGTCGACGTCGAGCTCGCGCTCGGCGACGACGCGCCCCTGTGGGACGAGTTCCATCCCGCCCTGCACACCCTCGACATCCGCCTCGACGCCGTGGTCGGCGGTGATGCCGTGCACGACGAGACCCGCGCCGTCTTCGGCCTGCGCGAGGTGTCCGTCGACGGAACGCGGATCGCGGTCAACGGCCGCCCGACGTTCCTCCGCGGCACGCTGGAGTGCGCCGTGTTCCCGCTCACGGGGTATCCGCCCGTCGACGTCGCCGCCTGGCGTCGCATCTTCGACACGTGCCGGGCGCACGGCCTCAACCTCGTGCGCTTCCACTCCTGGTGCCCGCCCGAGGCCGCGTTCCGGGCGGCCGACGAGATCGGCATCTACCTGCAGGTCGAGGGGCCGCTGTGGGCGAACCAGGGATCGTCGATCGGCGAGGGGCGCCCCGTCGACGCGTTCCTCTATGAAGAGACCGAGCGCATCCTGCGGGCGTACGGCGACCATCCGTCGTTCGTCTTCATGGCGCACGGCAACGAGCCCGCAGGCCGCGATGCCGAGTTCCTCGGGGGATGGGTGCGGCACTTCCGCACTGTCGACCCGCGTCGGCTCTACACGTCGGCTGCGGGATGGCCCGCGATCGCCGAGAACGACTTCGACAACGTGCCGGAGCCGCGGGCGCACCAGTGGGGCGACGGGCTCGGATCGCGCATGAACGCCCATCCGCCCGAGACCGAGACCGACTACGCGGGATGGGTCGCCACCCGCGACCGGCCGATCGTCAGCCACGAGATCGGCCAGTGGTGCGCCTACCCCGACCTGTCGGAGATCGACGCGTACACGGGCCTCATGGAGGCGCGGAACTACGGCGTCTTCGCCGACTTCCTCGAGGCGTCGGGCATGCGCGACCAGGCCAGGGACTTCCTCACCGCATCGGGCCGGCTGCAGGTGCTCTGCTACAAGGAGGAGATCGAGTCTGCGCTGCGCACCGAGGGGTTCGGCGGGTTCCACCTCCTGGGACTCAGCGACTTCCCCGGCCAGGGCACGGCCACGGTCGGCGTGCTCAACGCGTTCTGGCAGTCGAAGAGCTACTGCACGCCCGCGGAGTTCGCCCGGTTCTGCGGACCGACCGTGCCGCTCGCGCGCCTGCCGCGCCGGGTCTGGGCGGCCGGCACGGCCATCCGGTTCGAGACGCAGATCGCGCACTTCGGGGCGGAGCCGCTCCGTGCCGACGTGCTCTGGCGGCTCGAGAGCGCCACAGGGGAGACGCTGCGCGAGGGCGTGCTCGCGCGCGACGCGCTCCTGCCGATCGGCAACGGCACGCGCTTCGCGGTCGTCTCGGTCGCACCGTGGGCCGTCGCGGAGGCCCAGCGCGTGCGCCTCGTGCTCACGATCGAGGGCGCCGAACGCTTCGAGAACGACTGGGATCTGTGGGTGTACCCGCCGGCATCCGCTGACGCGGGCGAGATCGTGCAGACGCGCGATGTCGCCGAGGCGATCGCCCGCGCCGAGCAGGGGGCCGACGTGCTGCTCGAGGTGTCGCCGGCCGAGGTCGCGAACGAGGTCGCGCTCGGCTTCACGACGGTGTTCTGGAACACGGCGTGGACCTCGGGGCAGGCGCCGCACACGCTCGGCCTGCTGCACGACCCCGGCCATCCGGTGTTCGACGGGTTCCCCACCGACGGCACGACCGACTGGCAGTGGTGGGAGCTCGTGCACGGCGCGCGGGCGCTCGTGCTCGACGGGCTGCCCGACGGCGTGCGCCCGCTCGTGCAGCCCATCGACACGTGGTTCGAGGCGCGGCGGCTCGGCGCGCTCGTCGAGGCGCGCATGGGCCGGGGCCGCATCGTGGTGAGCTCGCTCAACCTCGACGCGGATGGCGATCGGCCGGCCGCGCGCGCCTTCCGCGCGTCGCTGCTCGCCTACATGGCGGGCGCGCGCTTCGCGCCGTCGACCGTGCTCGAGGGCGACGACATCCGGGGGATGCTCGGCTGAGGCGGGGCCCGGAGTCGCCGGGCCCCGCCTCTCCGCCCGCTACAGCGTCGCGGTGTCGATGACGAAGCGGTACCGCACGTCGCTCGAGAGCACGCGCTCGTAGGCGTCGTTGATCTGCGCGGCGTCGATCAGCTCGGTCTCCGGCGCGATGCCGTGGGCGGCGCAGAAGTCGAGCATCTCCTGCGTCTCGGCGATCGAGCCGATGCCGGATCCGGCGAACGACCGGCGGTTGCCGAACAGCGTGAACACGTGCAGCGGCATGGGCTCCGGCGGCGCGCCGACGTTCACCATGGTGCCGTCGAGGCGGAGCAGGCGCAGATAGCGGTCGAGGGGGAGCGGGGCGCTCACGGTGTTCACGATGAGGTCGAAGCGGTTGGCGAGCGTCTCGAACGTCGCCTCGTCGGCCGTCGCGAAGTGGTCGGTCGCGCCGAAGGCGATGGCGTCGTCGTGCTTGTCGAGCGTGCGCGAGAGCACCGTCACCTCGGCGCCCATCGCCGCGGCGATCTTCACGGCCAGGTGGCCGAGACCGCCGAGTCCCACGACGGCGACCCGCGTACCGGGGCCCGCCTTCCAGTGCGCGAGCGGCGAGTAGGTCGTGATGCCCGCGCACAGCAGCGGCGCGACGGCCTCGTACGGAATGGCCTCCGGAACGCTCAGCACGAAGTCCTCGTCGACGACGACGTGCGTGGAGTAGCCGCCCTGCGTGATCGTGCCGTCGCGGTCGACCGACGCGTAGGTCTGCGTGTTGCCCTTCAGGCAGTAGTTCTCCATGCCGGCGAGGCAGTTCTCGCACTCGCGGCACGAGTTCACCATGCAGCCGACGCCCACGCGGTCGCCGACCGCGTGCTTCGTGACGGCCGAGCCGACCTCGACGACCTCGCCGACGATCTCGTGGCCGACGACCTGGGGGTAGGCGATGGGGCCCCAGTCGCCGCGGACGGTGTGGATATCGGAGTGGCAGATGCCGGCGTAGCGGATGGCGATGAGCACGTCGGACGGGCCGACGTCGCGTCGTTCGATGGTGGCGGGGACGAGGGGCTCCGTCGCGGACGGCGCCGCGTAGGCCTTCACGGTGAGCACAGGGGGTCTCCTGTCGTCGTTCGTTCGACGCCCGACGGGGCGCCGCCATCCATCATCGACCCGGATCGGGGGCGGCGGGGCGGGCGAGGGGTGCCCTGTCAGGGTCTCCCGCAGCAGGCCGACCGGCTTCTAGCGTGACGGCATCCCCTCCCGTCCACCCTGAGGAAGACATGACCGAGGCCCGCACCGCCGACATCCCCGCCGCCCGACCGCCGGCCGCGCCCGACGCCGCGAACTGGAGCGGCGTCTTCGCGATGACGCTGTGCGTGTTCGCGCTCATCGCGTCGGAGTTCCTCCCCGTGAGCCTGCTCACCCCGCTCGCCGCCGACCTCGGCGTGACGGAGGGGATGGCGGGGCAGGGGATCGCGATCTCCGGCCTCTTCGCCGTGGCGACGAGCCTGTCGCTGCCGCTTCTCGCGGGGCGCCGCGACCGGCGCACGCTCCTGCTCGCGCTCACCGCCGCCATGGCGGTGTCGGGCGTGGTCATCGCGCTCGCGCCGAGCTACGCGGTGTACCTCGTCGGCCGGGCGCTCATCGGCGTCGTCATCGGCGGGTTCTGGTCGCTCTCCGCGGCGACCGCGATGCGGCTCGTCCCGGCCGAGAGCGTGCCGCGCGCTCTCGCGATCTTCAACGGCGGCAACGCGCTCGCCTCCGTGCTCGCCGCCCCGCTCGGCAGCTTCCTCGGCTCGATCGTGGGATGGCGCGGCGCGTTCGCTCTTCTCGTGCCGATCGCGGCCATCGCGTTCGCGTGGCAGTGGATCTCGCTGCCGCGGATGGCGGCGCCTTCGATGGCAGGCGGCAGCGTCTTCGTGCCGCTCCGGCGCCCCGCCGTCTCGATCGGGATGGCGGCGTGCGGGGCGTTCTTCCTCGGCCAGTTCGTGCTGTTCACGTACGTGCGCCCGTTCCTCGAGGGCGTCACGGGGGTGGACGTGGCGACGCTCTCGGTCGTGCTCCTCGTCATCGGCGCAGCGGGGGTCGTCGGCACCTCGCTCGTCGGCGGCGTGCTCCGTCGCAGCCTGTTCGGCGTGCTCGTCGTCATCCCGGTTCTCATGGCGGCGATCGCTGGGGCGCTCGTGGCGCTGGGCGGCTCGGTCGCCGTCGTCGTCGCGCTGCTCGCGGCGTGGGGCCTGCTCGCAACAGCGGCGCCGGTCGGCTGGTGGAGCTGGCTGACGCGCGCCATGCCCGCCGACGCCGAGGCGGGAGGCGGGCTCATGGTCGCGGTCATCCAGCTCTGCATCGCGCTCGGGTCGACCGTCGGCGGCGTGCTCTTCGACGCGGCCGGCCACGCCGGCACGTTCGCGGCGAGCGCGGGGATCCTTCTCGCTGCCGCCGCGCTCGCCGCGGGCGCCCGCCGCGCGCTCAACCGGGAGATGTGAGAACCGCACCGGTTGCGGGTTGCGGGTTGCCGCGCCGGTCGCCGCGAAACGGGGCGACCGGCGCGGGAATCGCCGCGAAACGGGGCGACCGGCGCGGGAATCGACGCGAAACGGGGCGACCGTCGCGGAGAGTTGCCGCGAATCGCGGCGACCGGCGCGGGAATCGCCGCGTTTCGCGGCGACCGGCCTCGCGGCGACCGGCCTCGCGGCGACCGGCCTCGCGGCGACCGGACGTCAGAGCGCCGCGCGCAGCCCGTCTACGAGCGGCGTCGTTGGGCGCCCGATGAGGCGGGCGAGCGTTCCGTCGGTCTCGGCGAGCGCACCGTCGCGGATGTTCGCGTCGAGCGCCGTGACGAAGCCGATCGTGCCCTCATCGAGGCCGGCGGCCGCGAGGGCCGCGGCGTGCTCCTCGGTGGTGAGCGGGGTGTAGCGCACCTCGCGTCCCACGACCTCCGAGGCCGCGGCGGCGAGCTCGTCGAAGTTCCACGTCACGTCGCCGCCGAGCTCGTACACCTCGCCGATGTGGCCGTCCTCGGTGAGCACGACCGCTGCGGCCTCGGCGTAGTCGGCACGGCTCGCCGACGCGACGCGGCCGTCGCCGACGCTCGCCGCGATGACGCCGGTGTCCTTCGCGCGAGCCACGTCGGCGACGTAGTTCTCGGTGTACCAGTTGTTGCGGAGGATCACGGCGGGGATGCCCGCGGCCGCGATCGCCTCCTCCGTCGCCTTGTGCTCCGGGGCGAGCACGAGGTCGCTCGTCGTGGCCTTCGACGCGCTCGTGTAGACGAGCTTCGCGACGCCCGCAGCGTGCGCGGCGTCGACGACGACCTGGTGCTGCGCCGCGCGCTTGCCGACCTCGCTGCTCGAGATCAGGAGGACCGCGTCGGCGCCGTCGACAGCGGCGGCGACGGTCTCGGGCGCGTTGTAGTCGAGCGGGATGACCTGCACGCCGCGGGCGGCGAGGTCGGCGCCCTTCGCCGTGTCGCGCGCGCCCGCGCGGACGGCGGAGGGGTCGACGCCGCGGGCGAGCAGGCTGTCGACGACGAGGCGGCCGAGGTGGCCGGTGGCACCGGTGACGAGGATGGTCATGGCGAGTCCTTTCTCAGGGGGTTCGACGGCGACAACGCCGCGGCCACCTGACGCCTTCCCGGCTAGCGGTACCCACTTTCCGGTAAGGTACCCACATGGCGGTGAGTTTCGCGCAGATCCGGGCTTCTCAGGAGCGCATCTTCGATGAAGGATGCGGCACGCGCGTCGTGCTCGACCACATCATGAGCAAGTGGGGCGTGCTCGTGCTCTCCGCCCTCTCCGACGGCACCCTGCGGTGGGGCGAGCTGCGCCGGCAGGTCGACGGCATCAGCGAGAAGATGCTCGCCTCGACGCTGCGCACCCTCGCGGCAGACGGGCTCGTGCACCGCGAGTCGTTCCCCAGCGTGCCGCCGCACGTCGAGTACAGCCTGACCCCGCTCGGGCGCGACCTCATGGAGCGCATGCTGCCGCTCGTCGCCTGGGTCGCCGACCATGCCGAGGGGATGGTCGGGCGGCCGTAGTCGTCCGCGACGTCTCGTCTCGCTTCGCTCGCTCCGGGGGCCGCGAGACGAACGTGTCAGTGCCCGCGCGCGTAAAGCCGCAGACGCGCGAAGAGGTCCTCGATGATGAGGCGCTCGTCGAGGTCGACGCACACGCTCTCGCCGTCGCGGCGCTCGAATCGCGCACGCGCGTGGGTCAACGCGGTCGCGGCGAGCGGAGCGCTGTCGCCGAGCGGCCACACCGGGTCGATCGCGACGTCGGCCGGGAGTGGCAGCCGGACGTAGCGCTCCCACAGCCACCGGCCGACGGCGCCTGACCCCGTGAGCCGCTCCTCGAGCTCGGCGACGGAGATCGCGAGGAGGCGGCAGGTCTCCGCGGGGAACCGGACGATTTCGAGGCCCGCTGCCGCGCGGACGATCGCCGCCGCGTGCGGATCGGTGTCGCGGTTGTACTCGAACGCGTCGTCGAGCGTGCCGCCGACCCAGAGCAGCCGGATGCGCGAGGCGACGCGCTCGTCGAGGCGGATGGCGTCGGCCACGTTGGTGAGCGGTCCGCCGCACACGACGGTGAGCGGCTTGTCGTCAGCCAGAGCCGCGTCGACGATGAGCCGCGCCGCCGGCGTCTCGCGAGCGGTATCCGCGACGGGATCGTCTGCGCCCGCCCGCGCCACGACATCCTGCTGATCGAGCATCGCGAGCAGGTCGCGCGCGAGCACGGCCCCGCGCTCGGCGGTGCCGACCTCGGGGCCGAACATCGGGTTCAGGAGCGAGCTCGTCACCCCGATCACGTGATCGGATGGCGACAGGATGTGGTGTGCGAGGGCGACGAGCCCGTCGGGGTCGCCGGCCCAGTCGTTGTCGACGATCATCCGGCTCGTCTGTGCGATCGCGAGTGCCATGGCGCTCCTCCTCGAGTCTGATGACGAAAACATTACACCTGACATGTTTTGGATGCGGGGCGGGGTGCGAGTCGGCCTGCCTAGACTCGGCGCATGACGACACCGGCACGCACCATCGGACGCATCCTGCTCGGCTCGGCGCTCGCCTTCGCGGGCACATCGCACCTCACGTTCGCGCGCGAGGAATTCCAGGCGCAGGTGCCCGACTTCGTCCCGCTCGAGCCCGACACCACCGTCGTGGCGTCCGGTGTCGTCGAGATCGGGCTCGGCGCCGCGCTGCTCTTCGCCCGCAAGCGCCGTCGTGCCGTCGGGGTGATCGCCGCGCTCTTCTTCACGGCGATCTTCCCGGGGAACATCGCCCAGTGGCTCGAGCGCCGCAGCGCGTTCGGACTCGACACCGACGGCAAGCGCTTCGGGCGGCTGTTCTTCCAGCCTGTGCTCGTCGCGCTCGCCCTCTGGTCGACGCGGTCGCCGCGGCGCCGCTGACGGTCGTCCCCACCCTCGGCGCTCGTCGCGATCTCCGTGCGATCGATTCGCCGTTCGTGCGAAGGGCGCACGGTCACCTTCCGCCTGGCCTTGAAATCGATCAACCGGTTTGCCAATATGAGGGTGAATCGAGAGGACGACGATGCTGTCACCCCTGACCGGACCTGTGCACGGTCGAGCCCATGATCGGCTCAGCCCCCTGATCGAGCGCTTCGAGAAGCACCTCGCAGCCGACCCCGACTACTCCTTCCAGATGGCGGCGTACGCCGGCGGGAGGCTCGTGCTCGACGTGCACGGCGGCCCGCACCTGGCCGCCGACTCGCTCATGGTGCCGTACTCCGTCTCGAAGAACACGATCGGCGTCGCCCTCGCCCTCCTGGTGCAGCGCGGCGTCCTCGATCTCGACGCGCCCGTCGCGGACTGGTGGCCCGAGTTCGCCGTCGCGGGCAAGGCTCACGTCACCGGTCGGCAGCTCTTCTCGCATCAGGCGGGCATCCCCGAGGCCGACCCGCGCCTCACCTGGGAGGAGCTGCTCGATCATACGAAGGCGGCCGACCGGCTCGCGGCGACGCGTCCGTTCTGGCGGCCGGGATCGGCGTTCGGGTACCACGCGATCACGATCGGCAACCTCGCCGACGCGGCCGTGCAGCGCCTCGACGGCCGCACCCTGCACGCGTTCTACGAGGAGGAGGTGCGCGCACCATCCGGAGCCGACGTCTTCCTCGGCCTTCCCCGTGAGCTGGACGGCCGTCGCGTCGCCACGCTGCCCATGGTGCCTCCGCTCGGGGACGCGCCCGCGCCATCCGGTCATCACCCGCTTCGCGACGTGGTCTTCGCCCCGGCGCCGGGGGAGCACGTCGACCTCGCGAACGACGAGCGCTCGTACCGGTTCGGCCATCCCGCCGGATCGGCGACCGCGAGCGCCCACGGCATCGCCACTCTGCTCGCGGCCGCCGTCACGGGGGTCGACGGCGCGGTGCCGCTGCTCGCCGCCGACACGGTGGCGGTCGTCGGCGAGCAGCAGGTGCGCGGGTTCGACGAGGTGCTCGGCCAGGAGGACCGCGCCCACTCGATCGTGTTCCAGAAGCCCAGCCAGCAGCTCGCCTTCGGCGGGCCGCGGAGCTTCGGGCACGACGGTGCGATGGGAGCACTCGGCACCGTCGATCCCGACTCGGGTGTGGCCTTCGGCTACACGGTGGCCCGGGGGCCGTGGCCGGGCGGGGCCGATCCTCGCGCCGTCCGCGCCGCACGCGAGATCGGAGGGATGTCGTGGTGAACGACGCGCGCATCATCGTCACGACGGACCCCGAGCTCGACGACCTGAACTCGATGCTCCGGCTGCTCCTCTACAGCAACGAGATCGACATCGCGGCGCTCGTCTACTCGTCGAGCCGCTTCCACTACACGGGCGACCCGGCGCGCGGCATCGCTCCCCACCGGTGGCCCGCACCCGGTGCGCGCCTCCACATCGACGAGGCCGTCGACGCGTACGCGGAGGCGTATGAGAGCCTGCGGCGGCACGACGCGCGGTATCCGGACCCGGAGCGCCTCCGCGCGATCACCGCGATGGGCAACGTCGCGACGGAGGGCGATATGGCGGCGCCCACGCCGGGGTCCGACCTCGTGCGCGACGTGCTGCTCGCGGATGCCCCCGGTCGGGTGTTCGCGCAGGCCTGGGGCGGGACGAACACGATCGCCCGCGCGCTCCTGTCGATCGAGGAGGAGTACGCGGGCGCCCCGGAATGGGATGAGATCCGCGCCCGCATCGTCGGCCGAACCGTCATCACGAGCTTCGCCGAACAGGATGGGACGTTCGCGGAGTACATCCGGCCGCACTGGCCCGACCTCGAGTTCCGCGACGTCGCGACGACCGCGTGGGGGTACTTCGCGTGGGACGTCGTCGCGCCCGAGGCGCAGAAGTACCTCACGGCCGAGTGGATGCGCGAGAACGTCTCGTCGGTCGGCCCGATCGGTGCTGCGTACCGCGTGTGGGGCGACGGCCGGCAGATGGCGGACGGCTTCGACGACGAGGACTACTTCGGCATCCCCGACGCCACGCGCGAGGGGCTCGAGGCGCAGGGCTACCGGGTGTGGGCGCCGCTGCGGGAGCGCGGCGCGTGGATCTCGGAGGGCGACACGTCGAACGTCGCGATGCACATCGACAACGGCCTGCGAAACGCAGAGGACCCCTCGTTCGGCGGATGGGGAGGGCGGCAGGTTCCGCACGCCGACGATCCCCAGCGCTGGACGAGCGTCGGGTTCGGCCCGTGGGACCCGTCCGCGCCCATGGTCGACGCGGGTGAGGTCGCGCAGTGGTTCGGCGCGTTCCAGCGCGACCTCGCCGCCCGGCTGCGCTGGACCGTCGCCGCCCCGGAGGACGCCAACCACGCGCCGCGCGTCGTCGCCGAGGGCCCGCTCGATCGCGGGGTCCGGGCCGGCGAGCGCGTGGAGCTCGCGTTCTCGACGGCCGATCCGGATGGCGATGCCGTCGCGGTGAGCGCGCGCATCGTCGCGGGGGATGGCACGGTGTCGGTCTCCGCGTCTGGATGCGTCGTCGACGTCGCCGCCGACGCGCGGCCGGGCACGGCCATCCACGTGATCGTCGAGGCTGTCGACGACGGGACGCCCGCGCTCACGGGCTACGCACGGTTCGTCCTGACGGTGGGGTGAGAGTCAGCCGTCCAGCTCGGCTCGGGTGGGCGGGTCTGCGCCGGGGCGCGAGACCGTCACGGCCGCCGCATCCGCGCTGCGGCGCAGGATGGCCGTGAGGTCCGACGCCGAGAGGGCTTCGATGGCCTCGCGTGCGGAGGTGCCGACCGCGCCCGCCGAGACGAGGCCGTCGACGAGCGCGCCCATGAACGTGTCGCCCGCGCCGACGGTGTCGACGACGTCGACGCGAGGCGCGGGGATGCGGGTGATCTGATCTCCCCAGGCGGCGACCGCCCCATCCGATCCCGCCGTGATCACGACGAGCGCGGGGCCCGCCGCCGCCCATCGCCGCGCGACCTCGTCGACGGGCTCTGCGGGGTGCAGCCATGCGGCATCCTCGTCGCTCGCCTTCACGACGTCGGCGCGCGCGATGAGCGAGGCGACTCGCCGGCGCACGTCGTCCGCGTCTTCGACGAGAGAGGGACGGATGTTCGGATCGAACGTCACGAGCGCCCTGGCGCTCAGCCGCTCCACGAGCGCGAAGACGGCGTCGGCTCCCGGTGCGAGCACGGTCGCGATCGACCCCACGTGCAGCGCGTCGGGCTCGCCGGCATCCGTCGTGTCGACGCTCCAGTCGATGGCGAACTGGTACTGCGCGGCGCCCGTCGCATCGAGCACGGCCGCCGCGGTCGAGGTGCGGGCGGCGACGGCGCCCTCGACGGCGACCCCCGACGCCTCGAGCCAGACGCGCACGGCGCGACCTCGCGCGTCGTCGCCGAGGTGCGTGAGCAGCCGAGGCGACCGGCCCAGGCGCCCGAGCGCGATCGCGACGTTGGCGGGGCTGCCGCCCGGCTTCTCATCCACCGATCCGTCGGAGCGATGGACGATGTCGACGAGTGCCTCGCCGACGACGAGGATGTCCGGTGCGGGGGTCATGCGTTCATTGTGGCGCGCTCCGAGGCGGGCCGACGGCTCGGCAGGTCGGGAGCTCGGCGGCTCGGCGGCTCGACGGGGCGGTCGGCGGGGCCGGCGCGCCCCGCGATATATCCTGGAGGCGGGGGCCTGAGAGGACGATCCGCCATGCCCACCCGCACCACCGCCCCTCCGCCGGGAGGCTGGCGAATCGCGGTGGTCGAGGATCACGTGCTGCAGCGGACGCTCACCGAGCGCCTCGTCGACGAGCAGGCGGACATGCGGGTGGTCTTCAGCGGCGAGGCGCTCCCCGACCTTGTCGACTGGCTCGGACCCGCCCCGCGCGGGATGCGGCCGCATCTCGTCCTCCTCGACCTCATGGTCGACCGCCGCGCGCCCGCCGACCCCGAGACGGTGCGGAGGCTTTCGGAATCGGGCATCAGGGTCCTCGTCTTCTCCGCACTGGGGTCGCCGTCGCTCGTGCAGGCCATGATCCGCGCCGGTGCCGACGGGGTTCTCGGAAAGCGAGACGCCGTGCAGGATGTCGTGATCGCCCTGCGCAGCGTGCTGGCCGGTGAAGAGTGGATGACGGCCGAGCTCGCCGCCGTGATCGCCCAGGACGCGAAGCGTCCGAGGTTCAGCGTCCAGGAGGAGCGCGCCCTCGTGCTGTACGCATCCGGTCTCACGATCGAGGCCGTCGCCGAGGAGATCGGCGTGCGCCGCGACACGGCGAAGAAGTACCTGCAGCGGGTGAAAGCCAAGTACGCGGCGGTCGGCAGGCCGGTGCGCTCGAAGCTTGAGCTGAGCAGGGCCGCGGGTCGCGACGGCCTGCTCGCGCTGCGCCGGGCGCATTCGGGCGGCTGACCCCCAAAGGGGGTCAAAGCCGCCCCGTGACTGGCCGCGAGGTCGCCGGCCTCGTATCGTCGAAGCGCGCGGGGTACGGGATGGCGGATCGTGGCGAGCTGACGGTCCACCAGGGTACCCAGGCATGGTCGCCGGTATGGTCCGCGGACCAAATCGCACGCCAAAAAACATCGAGCTGGTGCATCCGTGCGCAGGCGATTCCCTAGGTTCTGGGAGAGTGCAGTGCTCCCGCGACGACTTCTGGGGAGCCGTCGGAGGGGGATGAACCCGCAGCTCGGCGCCTGTGGACGGACCTCCGTCGCACCCGGGACCGGGGTCCGTCCGCAGCGAGCCGTCCGCCGACTCGCCGACATCGGCGGCGGACGCATCGCATCGCTAACGGCAGGGAATCCGGGAGGTTGAGGAGGACACGTGGGAGACCGTCGCAGCATGAGGGGCCTCAGCACGAGCCGCGTGCGGCGAGCTGCTGCGTGATCACGCGATCGTCCGCGCGCTACGGCATCCCCCGGGTGTCCCGCGCCCACGTCCGGCGCGGCCCCCTCCTCGCCCGCCTCGACGCTCTCGAGCCGATCGCCATCGTGCGCGCCGCAGGCGGAACCGGGCGGACGAGCCTCGTGGCGGCCTGGGCGCGCGAGCGGAGGGCGGGCGGCGACGCCGTCGTCTGGACACGGGGGCCGTTCTCCGAGCCGGATGGCGATGCGCTCGTACAGGAGGTGCACTCCCGCACCGCGGAGCACGAGACGGTCGTGCTGGTTCTCGACGACGTCGATGTGCCGTCTCCCGTCGCCTTGCGTCTCATCGAGCTGCTGCATGAGACGGACGCACTCCACCTCGTCGTCATCTCGCGTGGTCCTTCGCCGTTCGAGACGATCGCCCGAGCCCAGTCGATGCCGATCACGGTCATCACGGGTCGTGAGCTCTCGCTCGCCCGCGACGATATCGAGGCCTTCGCGCGCTCCTGGGGCTACGAGGTCCCGATGCGCGAGGCGGAGGAGCTGCACGCGTCGGTGGGTGGATGGGTGGGCGGTCTCCGGGCCGCGCTCGAGTCGGCCTCGCCGGGTGACGGCGAGCGCAGGGACCGCGCGGTCACGGAGTACATGCGTCCGCGCGTCGTCGAGTACCTGGATGCGTACGGGCGTCTCCGTGACGCCGTCCTGCTCGCCTACGGGGGAGGCGATGCCATCGGCATCGTCGAAGAGTTCGCCGCCGGCCCCCGCGAATGGCCGCTCGACCGCGTGCTCGACGATAGCGGCCTGCTCGACAGAGCAGCGCGCGGCGGCCATCCCATGATGCCGCGTCTGCTGGAGCGGACCCTCCAGCGGACCACGGGCGTCGTCGATGCCGCCGAGCTGCAGGAGGTGCACCAGTACATCGCACGCACTCTCGCCGCCTCTCCGTCTCGCGGACAGCTCGGTCGCCTCGTGCGGCATGCGCGCGCCGCGAACATGTGGTCGCTGCTCGAGAGAGTGTGGCATGAGCACGCCGTCGACCTCGTGACCGAGCATCTCGACGACGCCGCCGCCGCATACCGCGCCCTCCCTGGAGTCGAACGTCGGCGTCGGCGTGCACTGGAGCAGGCCGAGACGTTGACGACGCGGCTCGCGGCTCCTCGACCCGGGCCGGTGCGCGGGTACGCGGCAGCCGGATGGGGTGCGGTCGATCTCGAGACCGGCGATGCCGCCGACATCGTGTCTCTCAGCGCACGGCTGGTGTCCGGCCGTTCCGATCAGCGTGCCGTGACGGGCGTCATCCGCACCGACACGGCGCCTTCCGCCGCCCATCGAGCATGGACGGGCACGCTGCGCGGGCTGGCCGCGTGGCGCGCCGCCTCGCCGTCCGCCGCAGAGCTGTTCGAGCGAGCCATCCTCGACGCGCGCGCCGCGGGCAACCGCGCTGTCGAGGGGCTCGCGGCCGCCCACCTCGCGCTGCTCCGGGCGATCGAAGGCAATCTGGGCGACGCCCGGCGGTGCCTCGGCATCGCGCGAGGAGGCCCTCACGAGGCGCCCTGGGTGCGCGACCTGCGAGAGCTGTCCTCGGCGCTCACCCGGGCCATCCTGCGTCTCGACCGTCTCGATCCCGATGCCCTCGCCGAGCTCGGCGAGCTGTCAGGGGACGAGCCCGGCCTCGACAAGTGGATGATCGTGCGCTGGATCCGATCGCAGCACGCGCTGCTCTTCGGCGACCGGGTCCGGCAGCTCGGGCGCCTCGCCGAGCTGGCGAGGCGCCGGGAGGACGACATCGTCCTGTCGGAACGCGACCGGCATCTGCTCGATCGCGCCTACGTGGAGCTGCTGATCGCGGCAGGCGGGCATACGCGCGCTGCGGCCTTTCTCAAACGCCGTCCGCAGGACTCGTTCGCCGTGCCGCGCGCGCGGATCGCGCTCGCGTCATCGGATCGCGCCCGATCTCGTCAGATCGCCGCCGACGCGACGTGGCGTGCGGGGACGACCACCCGCGATCGGGCGCAGTTGCTGGCGATCGAGGCAGCCGCCGCTCTGGAGTCCGGAGACGCCGAGGCCGCCTCCGCGAGCTTCGGTCGCGTCCTCGAGATGTACCGCGGCGAGGAGACTCTGTTCGCGCTCGCGACGCTATCGGGCACGATCCGCGACCGTCTGCTCGCGCTCGTCGGGATCGCCCTGCGCCCTGACGAGCGGTCTGCTCTCGACGGGGTCGACGAGGTGTATCCCGCTACGGGCGAGGTGATTCGGCTCACCCAGCGGGAGGAGATCGTTCTGCGCGCGCTCGCCCAGTACCCGAGGCTCGCCGACGTCGCGGCGGTGCTCAACGTCTCGATCAACACCGTCAAGAAGCAGACATCCGCCGTCTACGCCAAGCTCGGCGTCCACGATCGTGCGCACGCCCTGCAGAAGGCATCGCAGCTCGGCATGCTCGGCCCGAGCTCGAAGCGCGACTGAGAGGCGCAGGTGCATGACCGTCATCGCAGCGGGTGACATCGCGGACCAAGTCGCCGGGTACACCACGCGAACCGTCGGCATCCACCGTGGGCGCGGCCGGGGTGCTCCCGGCGGATTCCCGGCTCTCCCACGGGTGATGAAGAAGTGAGACGGTCCCCGGGAGCTGTCGCGTCCGATATCCCGCAATGAGGCGTCACCGCCGACCGGATAACGTCCCCGCGGGCGGAGTCCCGACTCCGACCGAGACACAGCCGCGTCCACGACCATCGAGGGGATTGTCCGTGAAGAGACTCATCGCAGGAGGGGCGGCGTGCGCGACCACCGTCGCGCTCCTGTCCATCGGGGGGTGGAGCCCCGCGCTCGCCGCGCCAGGGGACGGCGTCATCTCCGTGACCGTGGTCCAGGACCGCAACGTCAACCAGACGCGCGACGGCGAAGACCTCGCCCTCGAGAACGTGCAGGTGCGCATCTACGACGCCGACGGCACGTCCGTCACCGTGACGACCGATGCTGCCGGCGTGGCGACGCTGCCGGCGGGAGACGACACGCTCACAGGAGGCCAGTACCGCGTCGAGGTCGTCAACCCGAACACGGGGCGCTACACGGAGTCGCGCATCCTCGACGAGCACGCGGAGCCCGACTTCTCGCCGGCGGTGTCGTTCGTCGATGTGCGAGACGGTGCAGACGCGGCGATCTCGGTCGGCTACGTCGACTACACGACGCTCGGACCGGAGAACGCGACGGTCTACTCGGCTGTGCAGCCGGACGACATCTGGCCTGGCAGCGAGACGACCGAGGTCTACTCGATCGCCTATGACCTGTCGCCCTCGACGGTCACCGACCTCACCTCGCGCGGTTCCATCGGCGCGGTGTACGGAATCGGCGTCGACACGGCGGAGCACGACATCTACGCCGGCGCCTATGCGAAGCGGGGGTCGACCTACGGCCCCGCCGGACAGGGCGGGATTTACCGCATCAACGCGCTCACCGGCGAGTGGGAGGTCTACGCCACGGTCGCGGACGCGGGCACCACCGCGCACTCGGCGACGATGAGCGATACCGGTGACCAGCTCCAGGACTTCGACTTCCGCACAGCCGTGGGCCGCGAGGCGCTCGGCGATGTCGAGGTCAACGAGGCGAACACGTTCCTGACCGCCGTCAACATGCACACCGACTCGCTCGTCGTGTACCCCGTGCAGATCGACGCGAACCCCGCACCGGTCCAGACGCTCGCGGTCCCTGCGATCGACGACTGCGCCGCCGACTGGGCGCCGTCGGCGCTCGCCGAGGAGGGCGACCGTCTCTACGTGGGCGCGGTCTGCGGTGCGACCCTCGACACGTACGTGATCACCTACGAGCGCGCTGCAGACGGCACGCTCGCCGCGACGGGCGAGGTGCTTCACACCAACGTCGACCTGGTCGCCGACCGCGACGGCAAGACGAACACGGTGTTCTCGCTCGCCGGTGCCCAGTGCTCGCGCGTCGACTGGCGTCCGTGGTCGGATGATGTCGATCAGAGCTGCATCGACGCATCGTCGTACACCACGCCGGTCGACCAGGGCAACGTCGGCAACCAGTGGACGTTCCCGCAGCCGATCCTCGCCGACATCGAGTTCACGGAGGGCGGGCAGCTGCTCCTCAGCTTCCGCGATCGCGGTGCCGATCAGTACGGCTCGCCGCTCTACTTCGGACAGCGGACCGACGGGCGCAGCTCCTACGGCAGCTATATCGCCACGGGCGACATCTACGCGGTGACGGTTGCGGGCGGCGAGCTGACCCTCGACGACCCCTACGAGTTCGCGACGGTCGGCGCATTCCACGCCGAGGCCGCTTCCGCGGGCATCGTGCACGTCCCCGGAACGGACACCGTGCTGTCGAACCAGATGGACGCCACCGGCGCCATCCTCACGAACGGCGTCCGACTCTTCAACCTCTCGAACGGCTCGGCCCGCGCGAACGCGACGATCACCGACGACTTCGGCAAGAGCCAGGGTCTGGCCGACCTCGAGGCGATCGTCTTCGATCAGACGCAGCAGATCGGCAACCGCATCTGGATCGACTCCGACGAGGACGGCATCCAGGATCCGGGTGAGCCCGCGGTGGCGGGCGTGACCGTGTCGTTGTACGACGAGGCCGGCGTTCTCGTGGCGACGACCGTCACGGACGAGAACGGCGAGTACTGGTTCGACACGGCGGATGGTCTGCTTCCGCAGACGGACTACACCGTGCGTCTGGACAACCCGGACGACTTCGCGACGGGCGGTCCTCTCGCCGGCCTGTCGCTGACCGTCGACGACGCGGGCTCGAACCAGGGCATCGACAGCAACGGCGTCGACGTCGAAGGCGTGATCCTGGCCGAGGTGCGCACCCCGGCGGCGGGTCGCAACGACCACTCGATCGACTTCGGCTTCGTTCCGACGCTCGTGTCCGTGGGCGATTACGTATGGCTCGACCTGGACGGCGACGGCGTGCAGGACGAGGACGAGGCGCCGATCCCCGGCGTCGTCGTGAACCTCTACGACGCGGAGGGCGAGCTCGTCGACTCGACGACGACGGATGCGAACGGCTACTACGCGTTCACGGATCTGATCGCGACGCGCGAGTACACGATCGAGTTCCCGACGTCGGTCGAGGTCGACGGCGAGACGTACCCGCTGACGACCCCGGGTGCCGGTGACGACGAGGGCGCGGACTCGAACGCCGACCCCGCGGATGGACGGTTCACGTTCACCGCGCCGTCGGAGGGCGAGAACTCGGGCGAGCCGGGCCTCGCGGACGACCCCACGATCGACGCCGGGTTCACGCCCGTGCTCGTGTCGGTGGGCGACTACGTGTGGATCGACCAGGACCGCGACGGCATCCAGGACGAGGGCGAGACCCCCGTCGCGGGAGTGACGGTGACGCTCGAGATCGACGGCGAGACCTTCACGACCGTGACGGACGAGAACGGGTACTACGTGTTCCCGGATCTGCGCACGGGCCGCGAGGCCGTCATCACCTTCCCAACGACGGTCGAGGTCGGCGGGCAGCAGTATCCGCTGACGCAGCAGGGCGCGGGTGAGGACTCGGCTCTGGACTCGAACCCGGGTGCGGACGGGTCGTTCTCGTTCACGACTCCGGCGTCGGGTGAGAACTCGACCGAGCCCGGTCAGGCCGATGACCCGACGATCGATGCGGGTTACGTGTCGCCGTCGGTGTCGGTGGGTGACTTCGTGTGGCTGGATTCGGATCGTGACGGAATCCAGGAGGAGGGCGAGCCGGGGATCCCGGGTGTGACGCTGACTCTGACGGGTCCGGATGGTGAGCCGGTGACGGACGTGTTCGGCAACCCGGTCGAGCCCGTGGTGACGGACGAGGACGGGTTCTACTCGTTCGAGAACCTGCCGGCGCTGCCGGCGGGCGAGCACTACACGGTCACGGTCACGCCTCCCGCGGGCTACGACCCCACCACGCCCGGTCAGGGTGAGCCGGGCGAGGACTCCTCGACCGGTTCGGCGGAGTCGACCGACCTCACGCAGGACGGCGACCGTGACGACACCCTGGACTTCGGTTTCGTGCCGGACCTGGTGTCGGTGGGCGACTACGTGTGGATCGACCAGGACCGCGACGGCATCCAGGACGAGGGCGAGACCCCCGTCGCGGGTGTCACGATCACGCTGCTGGACGCGGACGGCGAGGTCGTCGCGACGACCACGACGGACGAGGACGGGTACTACGTCTTCCCGGATCTGCCGGTCTCGACGGAGTTCACCATCGTGTTCCCGACGTCGGTCGAGGTCGGCGGGCAGCAGTATCCGCTGACGCAGCAGGGCGCGGGTGAGGACTCGGCTCTGGACTCGAACCCGGGTGCGGACGGGTCGTTCTCGTTCACGACTCCGGCGTCGGGTGAGAACTCGACCGAGCCCGGTCAGGCCGATGACCCGACGATCGATGCGGGTTACGTGTCGCCGTCGGTGTCGGTGGGTGACTTCGTGTGGCTGGATTCGGATCGTGATGGTGTGCAGGAGGAGGGCGAGCCGGGGATCCCGGGTGTGACGCTGAGTCTGACGGGTCCGGATGGTGAGCCGGTGACGGACGTGTTCGGCAACCCGGTCGAGCCCGTGGTGACGGACGAGGACGGGTTCTACTCGTTCGAGAACCTGCCGGCGCTGCCGGCGGGCGAGCACTACACGGTCACGGTCACGCCTCCCGCGGGCTACGACCCCACCACGCCCGGTCAGGGTGAGCCGGGCGAGGACTCCTCGACCGGTTCGGCGGAGTCGACCGACCTCACGCAGGACGGCGACCGTGACGACACCCTGGACTTCGGTTTCGTGCCGGACCTGGTGTCGGTGGGCGACTACGTGTGGATCGACCAGGACCGCGACGGCATCCAGGACGAGGGCGAAACCCCCGTTCCGGGTGTCGAGGTGATCCTCTACGACGCCGACGGCGAGGAGATCGCGCGCACCACGACGGACGAGGACGGGTACTACGTGTTCCCCGACCTCACCCCGGGTGCGGAGTACACGATCGCGTTCCCCACCACGATCGAGGTCGACGGCCGCACCTACCCGCTCACCCAGCAGGGCGCGGGCGACGACACGGCCGCGGACTCCAACCCGGGAGCGGACGGACGGTACTCGTTCACCGCCCCCGACACCGGAGACAACTCCACCGAGCCCGGCCAGGCCGACGACCCCACCATCGACGCCGGCTACGTGCTCCCGCTCGTCTCGATCGGCGACTACGTGTGGATCGACCAGGACGGCGACGGCATCCAGGACGAGGGCGAGCCCGCCGTTCCGGGTGTCCCGGTGAAGCTGTTCGACGTGGACGGGAACCTCATCGGGGAGACCGTGACGGACGAGGACGGGTACTACGCGTTCACCGGCCTCGAGCCCGACACGGACTACTTCCTCGAGTTCCCCACCGAGGTCGAGGTCGACGGGATCGTCTACCCCCTCACCCAGCCGGGTCAGGGCGACGACGACGGTGCGGACTCGAACGCGGACCCGGGAACCGGTCGCGTGCCGGTGCGGACCCCGTCGGACGGCTCCAACTCGGCCGAGCCGGGTCAGGCCGACGACCCGACCTACGACGTGGGCTACGCCCCCGTCCCGGTCGAGCCGACCCCGGTGCCCACGCCGGAGCCGACCCCGGCCCCGACGGAGGAGCCTAAGCCGGAGCCGACCCCGGCCCCCACGGAGGAGCCCACGCCGGCCCCGACCGAGGAGCCCACGCCGGCCCCGACCGAGGAGCCGGCCCCCACGGAGGAGCCGACCCCGGCGCCCACGGAGGAGCCGGCCCCGACCGAGGAGCCGACTCCGGTGCCCACGGAGGAGCCCGCGCCCACCGAGGAGCCGACCCCGGCTCCGAAGCCGGACGAGCTCTCCCCCACGGGTGTCGACATGGCGCTCCCGCTCGGAGCGCTCGCGGTGGCGCTGCTGATCGGGGGAGCGGTGATCTTCACCCTCCGACGCCGAACCCAGCAGTGACGCCCACACCCTGACAGAAGCCCGCAACCCCGGGGTCGTCGCT
>NZ_JBSHGQ010000025.1:0-58316 GCF_053617895.1 Microbacterium sp. NPDC055683
GGGCTCGCACCCCGCCGCGGACGACCGTGTCACTCAGGACGCTACCAGGAGACCGGCGGTCTTCTCGCGTGCCGTCGCGAAACGCGTCTGCACGTTGTCCCAGTTGACGATGTTCCAGAACGCCTTGACGTAGTCGGCCTTGACGTTCTGGTAGTCGAGGTAGAAGGCGTGCTCCCACATGTCGAGCAGCAGGACCGGAACCGTGCCCGCCGCGAACTGCGACTGCTGGTCGAAGAACTGCTGGATGATCAGCTGCTCGCCGATCGAGTCCCAGAAGACGCCGGCCCAGCCGGAGCCCTGGATGCCGAGCGCCGCGGCGGCGAACTGGCCCTGGAAGCCCTCGAAGCCGCCGAAGTACTCCTCGATCGCCGCGGCGATCTCGCCCTCGGGGCGCTCCTGGCCCTCGGGTGTGAGGTTGGTCCAGAAGATCGAGTGGTTGGTGTGCCCACCGAGGTTGAACGCGAGGTCCTTCTCGAGCTTGTTCACGTTCGCGAAGTTGCCGGTGGCACGAGCCTCGGCGAGCTGCTCGAGCGCCGTGTTGGCGCCGGCGACGTACGTCGCGTGGTGCTTCGAGTGGTGGAGCTCCATGATGCGAGCGCTGATGTGCGGCTCGAGTGCCGCGTAGTCGTAGGTGAGCTCGGGGAGCGTGTACTTCGCCATGCGTCGGTTCATCCCATCTCTCGGCGCCGCGCCGCGGCGCTGTCGGTGCCTCCGCGCTGCAGCGGACGGAGGGTTCCCCTCCATCCTAGTGACGGCGCGGCGGACGGGATCCGGTGTGTCGGACTACTCCGCGCCGACGGGCACGGCGGCCGCCGTGCCGGGGACGCCGTCCTGCTCTGCGCGCTTGTCGGCCATCGCGAGGAGGCGGCGGATGCGGCCGGCGACGGCGTCCTTCGTGAGCGGCGGGTCCGCGTGGTGGCCGAGCTCGTCGAGGCTGGCATCGCGGTGCGCGAGGCGCAGGTCGCCGGCCTGCTTGAGGTGGTCGGGCACGTCCTCGCCGAGGATCTCGAGCGCCCGCTCGACCCGCGCGCATGCGGCGACGGCCGCCTGGGCGGAGCGGCGCAGGTTCGCGTCGTCGAAGTTCACGAGCCGGTTGACGCCGGCGCGCACCTCGCGGCGCTGGCGCATCTGGTCCCACTCCGCGGCGACGCCCACGGCGCCGATCGCGTGCAGCATGGCGCGGATGCCCTCGGCCTCGCGGATCACGACGCGGGGGACCCCGCGCACCTCCCGCGACTTCGCCGAGATGCCGATGCGCCCCGCCGCGCCGACGATGGCCATCCCCGCCTCGCCCGTGGGGCAGGCGATCTCGAGCGACGCGGACCGGCCCGGCTCCGACAGGCTCCCCGCGCCGAGGAACGCGCCGCGCCAGATGGCGGCGAGGTCGTCGCGCGTGCCGGTCGTGAGCCGGTTGGGGAGGCCGCGCACCGGCCGACGGCGCTGGTCGAGGAGACCTGTCTGCCGGGCGAGCGTCTCGCCGCCGTCGACGACGCGCACGGCGAAGTGGTCGCCGCCCTGGGAGCCGGAGCCCTGCACGTGGGCGATCTCGGGCCGCACGCCGTAGATCTCGGCGATATCGCGCGCGACGCGACGAGCGAGATGCGGCGAGTCGACCTCGGCCTCGACGGCGACGCGCCCGGCGATCGAGTGCAGACCGCCCGAGAACCGCAGCAGGGCCGTCGTCTCAGCGATCCGAACCGAGGGACGCGGGTCCCGGACGGTGATCAGCTCTGCCTTGACATCGGCGGTCAGTGACACGGATTTCCCCACTCTCGAAGACGGTGATTCGCCTATTTTGGCGCAAGGATCGATCTTACCGACCGAGGTCTGCGGACGACCGGGTGCGAACTCCCAGCCGACGACGTTATGAGGGGATCGTCACTCGCGACCGAGGTCGCGATGCCGCACCCGGACGGCGACGCCGGGGAGGTCGGCGAGGCGCTCCGCGAGGGCTTGCGCCATGGCCACCGACCGGTGCTTCCCGCCCGTGCAGCCGACCGCCACCGTCGAGTGGCTCTTGTTCTCGCGCTGGTAGCCCGCGAGCACGGGAGCGAGCGCGGACGCATAGCCGTCCAGGAACTCCTCCGCACCCTCCTGGCCGCGCACGTACGCGGCGACGGCGGCGTCCTGCCCCGTGAGGTCGCGCAGCTCGTCGACCCAGAACGGGTTCGGCAGGAACCGCATGTCGGCCACGAGGTCGGCGTCGGGAGGAAGACCGTACTTGAAGCCGAAGCTCAGGACCGTGACGCGGTGCCGCGGCGCGCCGTCGTCCTGGAGCAGGTCGGTGACGTGGTTCGCGAGCTGGTGGATGTTGTAGCGCGACGTGTCGATGATCACGTCGGCGTTCTCGCGCACGGCCGCGAGCACCTCCCGCTCGCGTCGGATGCCGTCGAGCAGCGTACCGTCGCCCTGCAGGGGGTGAGGGCGCCGGACCGCCTCGAACCGGCGCACGAGAACCTCGTCGGAGGCGTCGAGGAAGATGACCCGGAGATCGCTGCGCTCGCGAACGGCCTGCGCCGCCGCGGGGAGCTCCGCGAAGAGGTCGCGTCCGCGCACGTCGACCACGGCCGCGACGCGCGGCAGCTGCTCCCCGAGGCGCCCGGACAGGTCCAGGAGAGGACGCAGCATCTGCGGCGGGAGGTTGTCGACGACGTACCAGTCGAGGTCCTCGAGGGCGTTGGCGACCGTCGAGCGGCCGGCGCCGCTCATACCCGTGACGATGAGGAACTCGCCCGCCGTGTCAGCCATCGCGGTCAGCCTACCGATCTTCCGCCTGCGCGGCGGCGCCGTCCTCCGCCCCGTCGTCGCGATGCAGGTGATCGAAGACCGTCGCCGCGAGCTTGGGGCCGATCCCCGGCAGTTCCTCGATCTGCGCGATCGTCCCCTCCCGCAGGGCGGCGACCGACCCGAAATGACGCAGGAGGGCGCGGATGCGAGCGTCGCCGAGGCCCGGCACCTCGCTCAGCACCGTGCGGATGTCGCGCTTGCGGCGCTTGCGCTGGTGGGTGATCGCGAACCGGTGCGCCTCGTCGCGCAGGCGCTGCACGAGATACAGCGCCTCCGACGTCCGCGGGAGGATGACGGGGTAGTCCTCCCCCGGCAGCCACAGCTCCTCGAGGCGCTTGGCGATCCCGCACAGCGCGATCTCGGTGTGCCCGCTCTCCTCGAGCGCCCGCGCGGCGGCGGCCACCTGCGGCTGGCCGCCGTCGACGATGAGGAGCTGCGGCGGGTAGGCGAAGCGCCGTCGCCGTGCAGGACCCGTGACGATCTCGCCCTCGTCGCTCGTGGCGAGCTCCGCGGCGTCGGGCTCCGCGTCCTCCGGGCGGTCGAGGTGGGCGAGCCGACGCGTGAGGACCTGGTGCATCGAGTCGGTGTCGTCGGTCGTCTCCGCGATGGAGAAGGAGCGGTACTGATCCTTGCGCGGCAGGCCGTCCTCGAAGACGACCATCGACGCCACGACGTTCGTGCCCTGGAGGTGCGAGATGTCGAAGCACTCGATCCGCAGCGGAGCCTCGGCCATCCCGAGCGCCTCCTGCAGGTCGGCGAGCGCTTCGGTCCGGGAGGCGTAGTCGCTCGTGCGGCGCGTCTTGTGACGCAGCAGCGCCTGCTGGGCGTTGAGCGTGGCGTTGCGCAGCAGCTCGGCGCGCTGCCCGCGCTGTGCGACGGCGATCTCCACCCGCCGGCCGCGCTTGGCCGCCAGCCACTCCTCGAGCTCCGCGACGTCGGGCGGGAGGACGGGGACGAGCACACGGCGGGGCACGTCGGCGGGCTCCGCATCGCCGTAGACGCGCTGGAGGATCTGGTCGACGAGCTCGGGGCCCGAGATGTCGAGCTCCTTGTCGATCGTCGTGGAGTGCACGCCGCGCACGCGTCCACCGCGGATCACGAAGTGGTGGACGGCGGCGGAGAGCTCGTCCTCGGCGATGCCGAACAGGTCGGCCTCCGCGTCATCCGGGAGGACGAGCGCGCTCTTGTTCAGGACCGCGTCGATCGACGCCAGCTTGTCGCGGTAGACCGCGGCCTGCTCGTAGTCCATCGCCGCCGCCGCCTCCTTCATGCGCGCGGTGAGCTCGCGCGTGAAGCGCTCGTCCCCGCCGTTCATGAAGGCGATGAAGTCGTCGACCACCGCGCGATGCTCCGCGATCGTCACCCTGTGGGAGCAGGGCCCCCCGCACTTGCCGATCTGGCCCGGGAAGCAGGGCCGGCCGGTCTGCATCGCACGCTTGTACGACGCGTCGCTGCAGGTTCGGATGGGGAACACCTTGATCATGAGGTCGATCGTGTCGCGCACGGCCCAGATCTTGGGGTAGGGCCCGAAGTACTTCGCTCCCGCGATGCGCCGGTTGCGCGTCACCATGACCCGCGGCGCCTCGTCGCCGAGCGTGACGGCGAGGAACGGATAGGACTTGTCGTCCTTGTACCGGACGTTGAACGGCGGGTCGAACTCCTTGATCCACTGGTACTCGAGCTGGAGCGAGTCGACGTCGGTGGGCACGACCGTCCACTCCACGGAGGAGGCGGTCGTGACCATCCGACGGGTGCGCTCGTGCAGCGTGTGGAGCGGCGCGAAGTAGTTCGACAGCCGCTGGCGCAGGTTCTTCGCCTTTCCGACGTAGAGGACGCGCCCGCCCGCATCCCGGAACCGGTACACCCCCGGATTCGTCGGGATCTCGCCGGCGCGCGGCTTGTAGGGCAGCTGGTCGGCCACGTCAGCCGGCCTTGCGCTGCCGTTCGGCCATCCCGAGAGCCTCCGCGAGGAACGCGCCGGTGTGGCTGCCGTCCGTCCGCGCCACCTGCTCCGGGGTCCCCGTGGCCACGATCGTGCCCCCGCCGGAGCCGCCCTCGGGTCCGAGGTCGACGATCCAGTCCGCCGACTTCACGACGTCGAGGTTGTGCTCGATGACGATGACGCTGTTGCCCTTGTCGACGAGGCCGTTGAGCACCTCGAGGAGCTTGCGCACGTCCTCGAAGTGGAGGCCGGTGGTCGGCTCGTCGAGCACGTAGATCGATCGGCCGTTGCTGCGCTTCTGCAGCTCGGTCGCGAGCTTGACGCGCTGCGCCTCGCCGCCGGACAGCGTCGTGGCCGCCTGGCCCAGGCGGACGTAGCCGAGGCCGACGTCGACGAGCGTCTTCATGTAGCGGTGGATGGCCTGGATCGGCTCGAAGAAGCGCTCCGCCTCCGCGATCGACATCTCGAGCACCTCGGCGATGTTCTTGCCCTTGTAGTGCACCTGCAGGGTATCGCGGTTGTACCGCTTGCCGTGGCAGACCTCGCAGTCGACGTACACGTCGGGGAGGAAGTTCATCTCGATCTTCAGCGTGCCGTCGCCCGAGCACGCCTCGCAGCGACCGCCCTTGACGTTGAAGCTGAAGCGCCCCGCCTTGTAGCCGCGGACCTTCGCCTCCGGCGTCTCCGCGAACAGGTTGCGGATGCGGTCGAACACGCCCGTGTAGGTGGCGGGGTTCGATCGCGGCGTCCGGCCGATCGGGGCCTGGTCGACGTGCACGACCTTGTCGAGGTGCTCGAGCCCCGTGACGCGGGTGTGCTTGCCCGGAACGGTGCGCGCTCCGTTGAGGCGCTGCGCGAGCACCTCGTACAGGATGTCGTTCACGAGCGTCGACTTGCCCGAGCCGCTCACGCCCGTCACGGCCGTGAGCACGCCGAGCGGGAACTCCGCGGTGACGTTCTTCAGGTTGTTCGCGCGGGCGCCGACGACGCCGAGCGTGCGCTTGCGGTCGATCTTCCTCCGCTTCTTCGGCACGGCGATCTCGCGACGGCCCGAGAGGTAGTCGCCCGTGAGCGAGCGCTCGTCGCCGACGAGCGCCTCGAACGGCCCGGAGTGGATGACCTCCCCGCCCTCGACGCCCGCGCGCGGCCCGATGTCGACGACCCAGTCGGAGGCCTCGATGGTCTCCTCGTCGTGCTCGACGACGACGAGCGTGTTGCCGAGGTCGCGGAGCGTCACGAGGGTCTCGATCAGCCGGCGGTTGTCGCGCTGGTGCAGGCCGATCGACGGCTCGTCGAGCACGTAGAGCACGCCCGTCAGACCCGTTCCGATCTGCGTGGCGAGGCGGATGCGCTGCGCCTCGCCGCCCGAGAGCGAGCCGGCGGCGCGACTGAGCGTGAGGTAGTTGAGCCCGACCTGGATGAGGAACTCGAGCCGTACGCGGATCTCGCGCAGGATCTGCGCCGCGATCTGCTTCTCGCGGTCGGTGAGCACGACGCCGTCCATCATGGCGAGGGCGTCCTCGAGGCTGAGGTCCGCCGTCTCGGCGATCGAGCGGCCGTCGACCTTCACCGCGAGCACCTCGGGCTTGAGGCGCGCGCCGTCGCACACGGGGCACGGCACCTCGCGGAGATACTCCGCCCAGCGGGCGCGCGTCGTGTCGGTCTCGGCCTGCGCGTACTGGCGCTCGATGTACGGCACGACGCCCTCGAACCCGCTCGCATAGCGCACCTCGCGCCCCCAGCGATTCTTGAAGCGCACGTTGACCTTGTAGTCCTGACCGTGCAGCACGGAATCGCGCACGATCTGCGGCAGCGCGCGCCAGGGGGTGTCGAGCGAGAACGCGAGCTCGTCGGAGAGCCCCTCGAGGAGGCGCTCGTAGTACTGGAAAAGCCCCTTGCCCTGGGTCGTCCACGGGACGATCACGCCCTCGCGGATGGAGAGCTCCTCGTCGCCCAGCATCAGCTCGACGTCGACCGACATGCGCGTGCCGAGCCCCGAGCAGGCGGGGCAGGCGCCGAACGGCGCGTTGAACGAGAACGTGCGCGGCTCGATCTCGGTGAGCTGAAGCGGGTGCCCGTTCGGGCAGGCGAGCTTCTCCGAGAACGACTGCCAGGCGTCGTCGCCCTCCTCGTCCACGAAGTTGACCTGCAGCACGCCGCCGGCAAGCCCGAGCGCGGTCTCGACGGAGTCGGTGACACGGCCGAGGATGTCGTCGCGCGCGACGAGACGGTCGACCACCACCGCGATGTCGTGCTTGTAGGACTTCTTGAGCACGGGCGGCTCGGCGAGCTGGACGAGGTCGCCGTCGACGACGGCGCGTGCGTACCCCTTCGCCGCGAGCTCCTTGAAGAGGTCGACGAACTCCCCCTTCTTCTGCGTCACGACGGGGGCGACGACCTGGTACCGCGTGCCCTCCGGCAGCGTCATCAGCTGGTCGGCGATCTGCTGCACCGTCTGCCGCTGGATGCGCTCCCCGCACTGCGGGCAGTGCGGCACGCCGATGCGCGCCCACAGCAGGCGGAGGTAGTCGTAGATCTCGGTGATGGTGCCGACCGTCGAGCGCGGGTTGCGGTTCGTCGACTTCTGGTCGATCGAGACCGCGGGGCTGAGTCCCTCGATGAGATCGACGTCCGGCCGGTCGACCTGTCCCAGGAACTGGCGCGCGTACGCGCTCAGCGATTCGACGTACCGGCGCTGCCCCTCCGCGAAGATCGTGTCGAACGCCAGGCTCGACTTGCCAGAGCCGGACAGCCCCGTGAACACGACGAGGGCGTCGCGCGGGATGTCGAGGTCGACGTTCTTGAGGTTGTGGACGCGGGCGCCGCGGACGCTGATCTTTCCGGACGAGGCGACAGGGGTGATGGGCACCCGACAATCCTACGGAGTCCCACCGACATCTGGACGTTTGTTCGACGTGTCCACTCAGGGGATTCGAAGATCCGCGCACCCCTCGATGCACGCGCGGATCGCACGCATCGACCTCGCGTGCGGTCTCACGCGTGTCCGGCCTTCTCCATCTGCCGCAGCTCCCGCTTCAGGTCCTGCACCTCGTCGCGCAGGCGCGCGGCGAGCTCGAACTTCAGTTCCTCCGCGGCCGTGAGCATCTGCCCCGTGAGGTCGGCGATCGTCTCCTCGAGCTGGTTCGCCCCTTCGGCCGCGATGCCCTCTCGCAGGCGCGGGGTGGGGCTCTTGCCCCTGCCCGACTTCGTCCGCGCGGAGTCGCGCTTCGAGAGCAGGTCGGCCGTGTCGGCCTCCTCGCGCGCGAGCGAGTCGGTGATGTCGGCGATGCGCTTGCGGAGCGGCTGCGGGTCGATACCGTGCTCGCGGTTGTACGCCGTCTGGATCTCGCGGCGCCGCTCGGTCTCCTCGATGGCCTTCCGCATGGAGTCGGTCATGTTGTCGGCGTACATGTGCACCTGGCCCGACACGTTGCGGGCGGCTCGGCCGATCGTCTGGATGAGCGACGTCCCGGAGCGCAGGAACCCCTCCTTGTCGGCGTCGAGGATGGACACGAGCGACACCTCGGGGAGGTCGAGTCCCTCGCGCAGGAGGTTGATGCCGACGAGCACGTCGTAGACGCCCTGTCGCAGCTCGGTGAGCAGCTCGACGCGGCGCAGCGTGTCGACGTCGGAGTGCAGGTAGCGCACGCGCACGCCGTGCTCGCCGAGGAAGTCGGTGAGCTCCTCCGCCATCTTCTTCGTGAGCGTCGTGACGAGCACGCGCTCGTCCTTCTCCACGCGCACGCGGATCTCCTCGAGCAGGTCGTCGATCTGCCCCTTCGAGGGCTTGACGACGATCTCGGGGTCGACCAGCCCCGTCGGTCGGATGATCTGCTCCACGACGCCGTCGGCGATGCCCATCTCGTAGCGCCCCGGCGTCGCGGAGAGGTACACCGTCTGGCCGATGCGGTTCTTGAACTCGTCCCACCGCAGGGGCCTGTTGTCCATGGCGCTGGGGAGCCGGAAGCCGTGCTCGACGAGCGTGCGCTTGCGCGAGGCGTCGCCCTCGTACATCGCGCCGATCTGCGGCACGGTGACGTGGGACTCGTCGATGACGAGGAGGAAGTCGTCGGGGAAGAAGTCGAGCAGAGTGTGAGGGGGCTCGCCCGCCTCCCTGCCGTCGAGATGGCGCGAGTAGTTCTCGATGCCCGAGCAGAAGCCGAGCTGCTGCAGCATCTCGAGGTCGAAGGTCGTGCGCATCCGCAGCCGCTGCGCCTCGAGGAGCTTGCCCTGCCGTTCGAGCTCCTGCAGCCGCTCGGCGAGCTCCTCCTCGATCGTCTTGATGGCGCGCTGAACCGTGTCGGTGCCCGCGGCGTAGTGCGTGGCGGGGAAGATCGCGACGGCGTCCAGCCTCTCCAGCACATCGCCCGTGAGCGGATGGAGCCGGTAGAGCCCCTCGATCTCGTCGCCGAAGAGCTCGATCCGGATGGCGTACTCCTCGTACACGGGGATGATCTCGATCGTGTCGCCGCGCACCCGGAAGTTGCCGCGCGAGAAGTCGACGTCGTTGCGGTTGTACTGCATCGCGACGAACTGGCGGATGATGGCGTCGCGGTCGTACCGTTCGCCCACCTGCAGCGCCACGAGCGCACGCAGGTACTCCTCGGGCGACCCGAGACCGTAGATGCACGACACCGTGCTCACCACGACCACGTCGCGTCGGCTGAGGAGGGCGTTCGTCGTGGAGTGGCGCAGCCGCTCCACCTCGGCGTTGATCGACGAGTCCTTCTCGATGAAGGTGTCGGTCTGCGGGACGTACGCCTCCGGCTGGTAGTAGTCGTAGTACGACACGAAGTACTCGACGGCGTTGTTCGGCAGCAGGTCGCGGAACTCGTTGGCGAGCTGTGCCGCGAGCGTCTTGTTGTGGGCGAGCACGAGGGTCGGCCGCTGCACCTGCTCGACGAGCCACGCGGTCGTGGCCGACTTGCCCGTCCCCGTGGCGCCGAGGAGGACGACGTCGGTCTCGCCCGCGTTGATGCGCGCCGCGAGCTCGGCGATGGCCTTCGGCTGGTCGCCGCTCGGCTCGTACTCGCTGATGACCTCGAACGGCCGCACGCTCCGTGTCGTCTGCATGCCCTCCAGCCTAGGAGGGCGCGCCGACATCGGGCCCGGCCGGATCGCCATCCGGCCCCGGTGCGCCGGCGGCGACGTCCGCTGCCGCGGGAGGCGGCGGCGTCACGGGGAAGACGATCGAGTACGACGCCGTGCCGGACCCGGCGGCGTCCACCGCCGCCGGGTCGGGCGACGGCAGAGCGTCGAGTCGTCGCGAAGGAGGCTCCGGCTCGACCGGCTCGGACGGCAGTGCCGCCCACGCGTGCTGCTCCTCGTCATCGCGCTCCGCGAACACTCCCATGACGACATCATCCCCCTCCGCGCACGGCGGAGGAGGCCCGCGTCACGGACGCGGCGATCGCACGCGCGCGGCGCGACGGCGGATGAGAGCGGGCACGAGCAGCGCGCCGCCCAGCGCCGCGCCGCCCAGCGCTGCCGTCGCACCTGCCCCTCCCCACGAGTCGACGGCCGCGCCGGTCGCGGCGAGCGGCGCACCGGCAGCGGGCGTCGCCGTCGGCGGGGTCGTCGCCGTCGCCGTCGGCTCGGCCGTCGGCTCCGGCTCGGGCGCTGCGACCGCGATGAGCGGGCTCTCCGCCGTCTCGACCCCCGTCAGACAGCGTTTCACCTCGGTCGTCTTGTACCAGTGCGATCCCTCGGCGACGGGGGTGCAGCCGTCCGCGAACGGGATCTCCCGCTCGTTGGAGAGCATGCGGACGAGCGGCGTGTAGGCGGCTCCGGTCGCGGGATCGACGCCGTCGCGCGCGACGACGTCCCACTGCACGTTCGCGGCCATGGGGGTCACCTCTGCGCCGCGCCACGGGTTGTCCGCGACGTTGTACACGTCGGCGATCGACTCGGGCGTGGCATCGTCCGGCGCCGCGACCGCGGAGCCGGGGAGCTTCAGCAGCGCCGCGAACGGGACGATCGTCTCGGCGTGCGCGAAGCGGAACGTCGCCGCGACGTCGCCGCCCGCCGCTCGGGCGTCGATGGTCGCGAAGAAGTCGTCGAGGAGCGCCTCCGCCACCCGGTACGTCTCGTCGTGGCCGGCCAGGCTCGGCCCCTTCTCGTAGAAGTCCTCCGCGTCGAGCAGATACGCGAACCACTCCGCGTCCTCCTCACGGCCGGCGAAGTACTGCGCGAAGTCGAACGCGTGCGGCGCGACGTTCTCCTCCTCCATGTCGGCGGCGATGATGTACAGGTTGTACAGGGTCATCGCGGCGTCGACCGAGCTCTCGATCGACTTCTCCGGATCGCCGCAGGCATCCGGATCGGCGGCCGGATCCGCGCCTTCGGCGCAGGCGATCGCACCCGTCTGCGTGCCGTCGGCCGTGTTGAACCAGGTGTGCTCCTCGTCGGAGCCGATCGCCGCGATGAACTCGGCGGTGAAGATGCCGGACAGGAGGTCGTCGGCGACCTCCACGGAGCGCGGCAGCTCCTCGATGAGGTCCATGGCGGCGGCGATCGTGCCGCCGTCGTCCGTCTGCTCCTCGATGTACGCCTGGTACGCCTCCGCGCGCTCGCGCTCAGGCGATCCGGCCGCCTTCTCGGAGCCGTCGGGGTTCTCGACCTCGTGGAAGTAGAGCAGGTCGGGGCGCGCGTCGAGCTCGACGCCCTCCACGCCGAGCCCGAGCAGGAAGCTCTCCCCCGACTCCGTCGCGCGCGCCTCGCCCGACGTCTCGGCGACGATCCGACCGCCCTGCGAGAGCAGGTCGGCATTGCGCTCGGCCGCGCGCTGCCCGATGCCCTGATGCTGCGTCTCGCCCTGCCCGGTGAGCATCCCGTATCCGTTCTCGACGTTCGCCGCGGTCATCGCGTCGAGGTTCGCGACGAACGCCGCTCCGATCTCGGGCGAGACGAACCCGCCCTCGGCGAGCGCGGTCTGCGCGACGAGGTGGAGCAGGGCGTCGTACTTGTAGCTCGACAGACCGCGGGAGCCGTGGCGCGCGACCGACTCGGTCGCGAGCGGCCGGTACCCGTCGGGCGCCGGCTGGTAGGCGGCGATGTCGGCCTCGGTCGGAGCGACATACGGCTGCTTGCTGCTGTAGGAGCCGTCCTCGTCCGGCGCTGGCGATGCCGCGAGGGGAGCCGCGGCGAGCGCGCCGACGAGGAGGGAGGGCATGAGCGCGGGGAGGATCACCCTCTACCGCTACCGGCGCAGGGTGAACCGGCGGTGTCCTGCGGGTGGCCGGCCGCGGTCAGACGGGGCGGAAGCGCACGAGCGCGCCGGGAGGCAGCTGGCCGGCCAGGTCGAGGTCGTCGTCGATGACCGCCGCGACGACGGGGTAGCCGCCCGTGACCGGGTGGTCGGCGAGGAAGAGCACGGGCTGCCCGTCGGACGGCACCTGCACGGCTCCGGCCGCGACGCCCTCGCTCGGGAGCTCCGACTCGACCGTGCGCACGAGCGGGTGCGCCCCGTGGAGGCGCACGCCCGTCCGGTCCGACCTCGGGGTGACGGTCCAGGCGTCGGCGAAGAGACGTCGCAGCGAACCGCGCGCGAACCGGTCGGCACGCGGGCCGAGGACGACGCGCAGCTCGGCGACCTCGCCCGGCGCCCGCAGCGCACGGGCGGGGGCGGCCCACGGCTCGACGAGGCGTCGCGCGGCGGACGGTCCGCGGAGCGGAAGGACGTCTCCCGCCCGCAGCGCGCGCCCGCCGAGCTCTCGCGGGCCGATCCCGCCGAGCAGGTCCGTCGCGAGGCTGCCGAGCACGGGCACGAGCGCCAGACCACCTCGGATCGCGATGTACGCCCGCAGCCCGCGCTCGGCGTGCCCGATGCGCAGCTCGTCGCCGTCCGCCACGGCGAAGGGGCGGCCGGCATCGAGCGGATGCGCGTCGTCGCCGCGCACCAGCAGCGCGTCGACCGGGGCGCCGGCGATCGCCGCGACGCCGGCCGCGCGGAAGCGCAGCACCGCGCCGCCGAGGAGCAGCTCGAGCGCCGCCTCGCCCGGGTCGTTGCCGACCGCCACGTTCGCGTCGTGCAGCGCCGTCCGGTCGGCCGCCCCCGACGGCGACACGCCCATGGCCGCCCGCCCCGCCCGACCGGCGTCCTCGACGAGCAGCTGGAGGCCCGGCTCGACCACGACGACGGCGGGCGCGACGCGGCGGTCCCCCGGCATGTCGACCACGCGCGAGGATCCGTGTCGGAGCGCCCTGTCCGGGTCTCGGGCGGATGCGGCCACGACGTCGCGGGCCGGCAGGAACCGCACGGACGCACCCGGGGCGAGCAGCGCGGCCGGCTCGCGGTCCGGATCCCACAGCACGGCGTCCGTGCGGCCGATGAGCTGCCATCCGCCGGGGCTCGCGCGCGGGTACACGCCCGAGTAGGGCCCGGCGAGCGCGACCGACCCCGCCGGCACGCGGGTGCGGGGCGATGCCCGCCGCGGCACGTCGAACAGGGGGTCGTCGGCCACGAGGTAGGCGAATCCCGGCGCGAACCCGGCGAACGCGACGCGCCATTCCGCGGCGGCGTGCCGCGTCGCGACGGCATCCGGCGATGCGCCCAGGAGGTCGGCGACGGCCTCGAGGTCGTCCCCGTCGTACACGACCGGGAGCGCGACGACCGACCCGGCTGCCGCTCCCGGGTCGCGCCCGGGGATGGTCGCCAGGAGCTCGCGGAGCCCTCGCCCCGTGCCCTTCCGGAACCGCACCAGCACGGTGCGTGCGCCCGCGACGACCTCCACGACGCCGGCCGGCGTCTCCGCCGCGAGGGCGGCGTGGAGCCGCCAGGCGCCCTCAGCGTCGTCCTCCTCGACGAGGTACGCGGTGTCGGAGGCGACGAGCACCCGCCTCATGTCGCGCCCGCGAACGACGCGAGCGGGATGCCGTCGGCCTCGAGCCGCGCCCGCACGGCGCGGGCCATCCCGACCGCCCCCGGGCTGTCTCCGTGCACGCAGATCGACTCGGCGCTGACCCGCACGGATGTGCCGTCGACCGCCTCGACCACCCCCTCGGACACGAGCCGTGCCATCCGCGCGGCCACGGCGCCCGGATCGTGGAGCACGGCGTCCGTCCGTGAGCGGGGGACGAGGCCGCCGTCGGGGAGGTAGGCGCGGTCGGCGAACGCCTCGGCGACGGCTCGGAGGCCGCCGCGCTCGGCGAGCCGCAGGACGGCGCTGCCGGGGAGCGCGAGCACGGCGAGGCGGTCGTCGACGGCGCGCACGGCGTCGACGAGGGCGGCGGCGCGCTCCTCATCGCGCGCGACGTCGTGGTAGAGCGCGCCGTGGGGCTTCACGTAGGCGATCCGCCCGCCTGCGGCGCGAGCGAGCGCGGCGAGCGCGCCCACCTGCTCCTCGACCTCGGCACGCAGCGCGGCGGGCGCGCCCTCGACGCGGCGCCGTCCGAATCCCGCGCGGTCGGGATAGCCCGGGTGTGCTCCGATCGTCACGCCGGCCGCGACGGCGGCCGCCAGCGTCGCGCGGATGCCCTCGGTCGTCCCGGCATGCCGCCCGCACGAGACGTTGGCGCTCGTGACGACGTCGAGCATCGCCGCGTCGTCGGAGACGACGCGATCGGGCTCGTTCTCGCCCAGATCGCTGTTGAGGTCGATCACGCCCGGGCCAGATCCCTCCACAGCGCGTCGGCCCGCTCGAGCGTCTCGTCGAGCGTGCCGGAGGTGTCCACGACGATGTCGGCGAACGCCAGCCGCTCCTCGTCTGACGCCTGCCGGGCGATGCGGACGTCGGCCTCCTCCTCCGTGAGGCCGCGCTCGGTGACGAGCCTCCGCGCGCGCAGCGCGGCAGGGGCGTGCGCCACGACGACGACGTCCCACTCCCCCGCACCCCGCGCCTCGGCGAGGAGCGGCACGTCGTAGACGACGACGGCCCCGGGATCGGCCTCGAAGGCGGCGCGGAAGCGGCGCTGCGACTCGTCCTTGACAGCGGGGTGGACGATCGCGTTGAGGCGCGCGAGTCGCTCGGGGTCGCCGAACACGACGCCGCCGAGCGCTGCGCGATCGAGCGATCCGTCTGCGCGCACCACCCCCTCGCCGAACTCGCGCTCGATCGCCGCGAGCACGGGCGTCCCCGGCTGCTGCAGCTCGCGGACGAGGGCGTCGGCGTCGACGACGACGGCGCCGTGCTCGGCCAGGCGGCGTGCGATGGTGGACTTGCCCGACGCGATCCCGCCGGTGAGGGCAACGAGTGGCATGCCGCCAGTCTAGGCAGGCGCCCGGCACCTCCTCCTCGGGGGAGAATGGACACGATGTCCTCCTCTCCCCGCCCCGCCATCGCGATCATCGGAGGCGGCCCGCGCGGCGTCTCGCTCGTCGAGCGGATCGGCGCGAACCTCGCGGACGACGCCGTGCTCGACATCGACATCGTCGACGACACCGAGATCGGGGCCGGCCGCATCTGGCGCACAGATCAGACGCGCGAGCTGTGCATGAACACGCTCGCCGACGCCGTGACCCTCTTCACCGACGACGCGGCGACGATCGCGGGTCCCGTCCGCGTGGGGCCGACGCTGCACGAGTGGTGCCGGCTCGTGCGCCACGACGCGGGCGACGGCGGCGATGTCTCCGACATCCCCGCGGCGCACGCGGCGGTCTTCCGACGCATCCCCGTGCGGGCCGGGCTCGCGGCCGACTACGCCGCCGAGCTGCGCGCGCAGCGACCCGAGTCGCACCCGTCGCGGTCGCTCTACGGCGAGTACATCGGATGGTGCTGGAGCCACGCGAAGGCGGCCCTCCCCCCTGGCGTGCGCGTCCGCGAGCGAGTGGGGCGGGTCGTCGCGGCATCCGAGCGCGACGGTCGGCAGGTGCTCTCGCTCGCCGACGGGTCCGCGCTGCGCGCCGATGCCGTCATCGCGGCCGCCGGGTGGCTCGAGCGCGGCGCGACGCCCGGCGAGCGGGCCGTGCGCGCCGCCGTCGACGCCGACTCCGACCTCGTGTGGGTGCGGCCGGAGTCACCCGTCGACCAGCGGCTCGACGCCGTGCCCGACGGAGCGCACGCGATCGTCCGAGGTCTCGGGATGGGGTTCTTCGACGCCATGGCCCTGCTCACGCTGGGCAGGGGCGGCCGGTTCGCCGAGACCCCTGACGGCCTCCGCTACGAGCCGTCGGGGCGCGAGCCGGTGCTGCACGTCACCTCCCACCGCGGCGTGCCGTTCCGCGCGAAGACGCAGTACGGCTCCCTCCCTCCGCGCGCGGCGCTCTCGCATCTGCGCGGCGTCGACTGGACGTCCGTGCCGCGCCCGATCGACTTCGACGCGCTCGTGTGGCCGCTCATCCTGCGCGACGCCTTCGCGGACTATCACCGCACGCTCGCGCGCGTGCGCCCCGGCGCCGTCGACCTCGAGGCGGCGCTCGCGGCGATCGCCGCGGCCGACCTCGACGCACCGCGCGCCGGCGTCCCCGGGGCGGCGACGCGCGAGCGCGTCGCCGTGCTCGCCGACGCGGTCGCCGCCGCCGTTCCCGATCCGCGCGACCGGCTCGACCTCGTCGCCGCGATGTTCCCCGGAGACGGCCTCGCCTGGGCGTCGCCCTCCGGGTTCGACGCGTGGGTGGCCGCGTTCGTCGCCGACGATCTCGCCGCGTCGGCGCTCGGTGCGGACAGCCCGCTGAAGGCGGCCCTGTGGGCGATCGCCTCGGCGCGCGGACCGGTCGGACGCATCGGAGCGTTCGGCGGGTTCGACGCCGAGTCGCGCGCGTCCGGCTTCCGTGAGCTGGGATCCGTCGGAGGGATGGTCGGCTCCGGTCCGCCCGCGTTCCGCAACGCGCAGCTCCTCGCGCTCCACCGCGCGGGCCTCGTGCTCTTCATCGGGCCGGCGGCGTCCGTCGCGCCCGGCCCAGGGGGGTTCCACGCCGTCTCGGCGGCCGTCCGCGGCTCGGAGGTACGGGCGCGCGTCCTCGTCGACGCCTGGATGCACGTCCACGACGTCGACGCGACCGCCGACCCGCTCGTCCGCTCCCTCGCCGACGCAGGGCGCGTGCGCGCGTTCGAGGCGCCCACGCGGACGGGCGGCGGCCTCGCCACGGGCGGTGTCGACATCGAACCCGAGACGGGCCGCCTCGTCCACCCGGACGGCTCCCTCGATCGCGCGTTCCACATGGCCGGCATCCCCGTCGACCAGACGATGCACGACGCCATCATCAGCCCCATGCCGCGCACGGATCCCACGATGCTGCGCGAGACCGACCGCGTCGCCCGCTCGGCGATCGACGCCGCCCTCACGAGGAGAACGCCATGACCGCACCGCTGCCCGTCGCCGTCGTCACGGGGGCATCCGGAGGGATGGGATCGGAGATCGTGCGCGATCTCGTCCGCACGCACCGCGTCTACGCGCTCGGCCGTCGGGCCGACGTGCTCACCGCGCTCGCGGAGGAGACGGGCGCGGCCCCCCGCCGTGTCGACGTCACGGATCGCGACGCGCTCACGGCGTTCGCGGACGAGCTCGACCGCGTCGACGTGCTCGTCCACGTCGCCGCCGTGGGCGGCGCCGTCTCCGTGGAGGACGCGACCGAGGCCGATTGGCTCGCGTCACTCACGACGAACGTCGTGGGGCCCGCGCTCCTCACCCGCGCCCTCCTCCCGCTCCTGCGCGCCGCCGAGGCGACGGTGGTGTTCATCGGCTCGGGAGCCGGAACGCGCCCCGTTCCGGGGAGCGCGGTGTACACCGCGTCCAAGCACGCGCTGCGCGCCGTGGCCGACGTCCTCCGCATCGACGAGGAGAAGCACCGCGTCCGCGTCGTGACCATCGCCCCGGGCCAGACCGACACCGCGATGCTGCGCGCCGGCATCCCCGAGGCGGCGTACACGGCCGAGCGGTACATCCGGCCGACGTCGGTCGCGGAGGCCGTCCGCTACGTCGTCGACCTGCCCGCCGACGCGCAGGTCACCGACATCGCCCTGCGGCCGCGGCAGGAGATCGCCCGCCTCTAGGCTGGCGGGATGGACGCGGAGGACTGGGAGCGGCGGGTCGCCGCCGTCTGGGACGACCCCGACGAGACGACGCTCGTCGAGCGGATGGCCGCTGTCGCCGCCGACGCGCCCCACCCCGCCATCGCAGCGTTCGAGCGCGGCGGCGCGTTCGACAGCACGGGTCGCGAGCCGGAGGCGCTCGCGGAGTACGAGGCGGCCGTGCGCGCCGGCATCGCCGATGTCGATCCGGACCGCGCGGCGCAGCTCGCCGTGCAGCTGGCCTCGACGCTGCGCAATCTGGGCCGTGTGAACGAGGCGATCGCCCTGCTCGAGCGCACGCCGGCGCATCCGGCCGTCGGAGCGGCGCGCGAGGTGTTCCTCGCGCTCGCGCTGCACAGCGCGGGCCGCCACGCCGACGCGGTCCGCACGCTCGTCGAGCCGATCCTGCCGACGCTGCCGCGCTACCGCGTCTCGGCGGCGGCCTACGCAGCCGAGCTCGCGGACGGAGACGGATGAGCGCCCCGGCCGGTGGGGGTGCCCGGCCGGGGCGCTCTCTCTCCCACGGATTCCTCTCCCGAGAATCCGCTCACGGACCCCTCTCCCAAAGGGCCCGAGCCGATGGGCCGCGGTCTTCTGCGGCGACGAGACGACGGTAGCCCCCGAGTCTCCGTGCGCGCCGTCCCCCGACTATGCGTCCGCTGTGGGCGACGCCCTTGCCGACGTCGGGGGCCGGGGATACGGTGGCGGCGACACGTCGACCATCCGCCGGAAGGGGTGCGCCATGCCGCACGGAGACATCACCCACATCGACATCCCCGTCACCGACCTCGAGAAGGCCGCGGCGTTCTACCGCGGCCTGTTCGGGTGGGAGATCTCGGCGCCGCCCGGGTTCGAGGACTACCCCATGTGGCAGGCCCCGAACCGCATCTCCGGCGGCGGGCTGGCGCCGCGTGCGGAAGGGTTCACGCAGCCGAGGTCGTACGTCGAGGTCGACTCCATCGACGACGTGCTCGCGAAGGCCGAGGCGGCGGGCGCGACCGTGGTGATGGCGAAGTCGCCCATCACGGAGACGAGCTGGTGGGCGGTCCTCCGCGACCCCGACGGCAACGACATCGGCCTCTTCGAGGGCATCGTCGGGATGTGACGCCAGGGATGTGACGCCAGGGTTGTGACGCCGGCGTCAGCGGCTGAGCAGCTGGCGCTTCGCGCTGATCACGCCGGTGTCGAAGCCCGCGAGGTGCAGGCCGCCGTGGAAGCGCGCGTGCTCGATCTTCACGCACCGGTCCATGACGACAGCCAGACCGGCGCGCTCGGCGATCTCGGCCGCTCCCTCGTGCCACGACCCGAGCTGCAGCCACAGGGTGTTCGCGCCGATGTCGACGGCCTCCCTGGCGACGCCCGGCAGGTCGTCGTGGCGCCGGAACACGTCGACGATGTCGGGGACGACGGGAAGGTCGGCGAGCGAGGCGTACACGGGTCGTCCCAGGATCTCCTCCGCCCGCGGGTTCACGAAGTAGACGTCGTAGGGCGAGCTCGACAGCAGGTAGGTCGCGACGAAGTAGCTCGCACGGGCGGGGTTGCCCGATGCGCCCACGATCGCGATCGAGCGCGCCCGCCGCAGGATGCCGTAGCGCTCCTGCTGGCCGGGTCCCGTCCACGTGCGGCCGTCCGCCGGGGTGTCGGACGGCACCTGCGGAGCCGCCGACGGTACGGCGCAGGCGTCGGCGGGCGGCGTGAAGGAGCAGGAGTCTGTCATCGGGTCTCCCCCGTCGCGGCGGTGAGGGCCTGGTCGAGGTCCCACAGGATGTCCTCGGCGTCCTCGAGCCCCACCGAGATGCGGATGAGGTCGGCGGGGACGCCCGCCGCCTCGAGCTGAGCGGGCGTGAGCTGCTGGTGCGTCGTCGAGGCGGGGTGGATGACGAGCGTGCGGGCGTCGCCGATGTTCGCGAGGTGCGAGGCGAGCTGCAGCGCGTCGATGACCCGCTCCCCCGTCGCCCGGGCCGCGGCCATCCGCGCGCCGTCGTCGGCGAACTCGCCCGATGGGCGGACGCCGAAGGCGAACACGGACCCGGGGCCGAGCGGCAGGTAGTGCGCGGCGCGTTCGTGGTGCGGATGGCCGGGGAGCCCCGCCCAGGTGACGAACGAGACGCGGGGGTCGGAGTCGAGCCATTCCGCCACGACGCGCGCGTTCGCGAGGTGCGCGTCGATGCGCTGCGGGAGCGTCTCGATGCCCTGCAGCAGGTTGAACGCCGCCTGCGGGCTGAGGGCGGGGCCGATGTCGCGCAGCTGCTCCGAGCGGAGCTTCGTGAGGAAGCCGTACTCGCCGAAGTTGTCCCACCAGCGGATGCCTCCGTAGGACGGGACCGGCTCGGTCATCTGCGGGAACCGGCCGTTGCCCCAGTCGAACGCGCCCTTCTCGACGACGATGCCGCCGAGGGTCGTCCCGTGGCCGCCGAGGAACTTCGTCACGGAGTGGATGACGATGTCGGCGCCGTGCTCGAGGGGGCGCGCGAGGTACGGCGTGGCGAGAGTCGCATCGACGACGAGCGGCACGCCCGCGGCGTGCGCGACCTCGGCGAGGCCCTCGATGTCGGCGATCTCGCCGGACGGGTTGCCGATCATCTCGACGTAGACGACCTTCGTCTCCGGGCGGATGGCCGCGGCGTAGTCGGCGGGGTCGGTGGACGGCACGAAGGTCGTGTCGACGCCGAACCGCCGCAGCGTCACGTCGAGCTGCGTCACGGTGCCGCCGTAGAGCTGCGCGGACGCGACGACGTGGTCGCCCGCGCCCACGAGCGCGGCGAACGTGATGAACTCCGCGCTCATGCCCGATGCCGTGGCGACGGCCCCGATCCCGCCCTCGAGCGAGGCCAGGCGCTCCTCGAGCGCGGCGACCGTGGGGTTGCCGATGCGCGAGTAGATGTTGCCGTACTTCTGCAGCGCGAACAGGTTCGCGGCGTCCGCGGCATCGTCGAAGACGAACGACGACGTCTGGTAGATCGGCACGGCGCGAGCGCCCGTCGCTGCGTCGGGCGTCCCGCCCGCGTGCAGCGCGCGCGTGCGGAATCCGAAGCGGTGTTCTTCCGTCATGGGGTCCTCATCGGGTGGCGGGCGCGGCGGCGAGCACCTGCGCGATGTCGTCGACCGCCCACGGGTTCTGGAGGGAGGTGGTGTCGCCGAGGGGCTGCGGCGCGCGGCCGGCGCGGCGATCCTGTTCAGCCTCCCACAGCTGGGCCAGGAGGCGGCGCAGGATCTTCCCGGACCGGGTCTTGGGGAGCTCCGGCACGACGTGCACGTGCCGCGGCTTCGCGACGGGGCCGATCTCCGCGGCGACCTGCGCGCGCAGCTCGTCGACGGAGACGGCGGACGCCCCCGACGGCACGACGAAGGCCGCGACGGCCTGGCCCGTGAGAGGGTCGGACACCCCCGTCGACCCCGCCTCGCCGACCGAGGGGTGCGCGACGAGCGCCGATTCGATCTCGATCGTCGAGAGGCGGTGGCCGGAGACGTTCACGACGTCGTCGAGACGTCCGAGGATCCACACGTACCCGTCGGCGTCGCGCGTGGCGCCGTCGCCGGCGACGTAGTACCCGCCGTGCGCGCCCTTCCCCGCGTAGGCCGACCAGTACGCGTCGCGGTACCGGACCGGATCTCCCCACACCGTCCGCGCCATCCCCGGCCACGGGCGCCGGACGACGAGCGTGCCCGAGCGCCCCGGAGCGACCTCCTCGCCCTCGGCGTCGACGACGGCCGCGTCGATGCCGGGCAGCGCCACGGTCGCCGAGCCCGGCTTGAGCGGCGTCGCCCCCGGGAGCGGCGCGATCATCGCGGCGCCCGTCTCCGACTGCCACCAGGTGTCGACGACGGGCGTCTCGTCGCGGCCGTAGTTGCGTCGGAACCAGACCCACGCCTCGGGGTTGATCGCCTCGCCGACGGTGCCGAGCAGGCGGATGGTCGAGAGGTCGTGCCCCGCGGGCACGTCGTCGCCGAACCAGGTCATGAACGTGCGGATGAGCGTCGGCGCCGTGTAGTACACCGTCACGCCGTAGCGCTCGATGATCTCCAGGTGGCGCTCGCGGTGCGGCGTGTCGGGCGTGCCCTCGTAGATCACCTGCGTCAGCCCGTTCGAGAGCGGGCCGTAGATCTCGTACGTGTGCGCCGTCACCCAGGCGAGGTCGGCCGTGCACCAGTGCACGTCGTCGGGCTTGGCGTCGAAGTGGGCCCAGTGCGCCCAGCTCGCATGCGTCAGATACCCGCCCGACGTGTGCACGAGCCCCTTGGGCTTCCCCGTCGTGCCGGAGGTGTAGATGATGAAGAGGGGGTGCTCGGCATCGAACGCCTGCGCCTCATGCGCCTCGGGCGCCGTGTCGACGACATCGTGCCACCACACGTCGCGCCCTTCCGTCCAGGGCACGTCCTGTCCCGTCCGCCGCAGGACGAGCACGTGCTCGAGGGCCGGGAGGCCTTCTGCTGCCCGGTCGGCGGCCGACTTCACCTCGACGGCCGCGCCGCGGCGGAACTGGCCGTCGGTCGTGACGAGGAGCTTCGCGCCGGTGTCCTCGAGCCGGAAGCGGACGGCCTCGGCGGAGAACCCGCCGAAGACGAGCGAGTGCACGGCGCCGATGCGTGCGCAGGCGAGTGCGATGACGACGGTCTCGACGAGGACGGGGAGGTACACCACGACCCGGTCGCCCTGCGCGATGCCGAGCGCCGTGAGCGCGTGCGCTGCCTGCGCGACGCGCCGCTGCAGATCGGCGTAGGTGACGGTCGTGCGGTCGCCCGGCTCTCCTTCGAAGTGCAGCGCGACCTTGCTGCCGCGCCCCTCGTCGACGTGGCGGTCGACGCAGTTGTAGGCGACGTTGAGCCGGCCGCCCTCGAACCAGCGCGCGGCGGGCACGGAGAGCTCGCCGTCCGCTCCCCGCACGGGGGGCTCCCACGTGTGCGCGGTGTGCCATGGCTCCGCCCACACGAGACGCCGCGCTGCGGTCTCCCAGAAGGCGACCGGGTCGGCGTCTGCCTCCGCGTAGAGCTCGGCTGTCGCATTCGCCTGCGCCGCGAAGCCGTCGGGGACGGGGAACAGGCGGTGCTCGACGAGACGGGCCTCGGCGTCGGTCATGTCAGGTCCACTTCTGCAGGAGGCGACGCTCGACGAGGCCGAGCACAGCGTTCGTGACGGTGCCGAGGACGGCGAGGAGCACGATGGCGAGCAGGATGCGGTCGACGCGCCCTGTCTGCTGGGAGTCGTTGAGGAGGAACCCGAGGCCCATGGACGACGCGATGAGCTCGGCCGCCACGAGGAACAGCCACGACTGGGCCAGGGCGAGGCGCAGGCCCGCCGCGACCGACGGGACGACGGCGGGCAGCTGCACGGTGCGAAAGAGCGACCATCCGCGCAGGCTGAAGGAGCGGCCGGCCTCGACGAGCTGCGGGTCGACATGGCGGAGCGCCGCGGCGACCGTCGTGAAGACGGGGAAGAAGGCTCCGATGGCGATGAGGGTGATCTTCGACTCCTCGCCGATCTTCATCCAGAGGATGAGGAGGGGCACCCAGGCGAGCGACGGCACGGCGCGCAGGGCCGCGAGCATCGGGCTCAGCAGCACGTCTCCCGCCCGCGACAGCCCGACGATCGCCGCGGCGGCGAGCCCGACCGCCGAGCCGATCGCGAACCCGATGAGCACGCGCTGCACGGAGATCGCGATGTGCGTCCACAACTGGCCCGATGCCGCGAGCTCCCCCGCCGCGGTCAGGACGGAGCCGGGCGTCGGCAGCTGGTAGGCCGGCACGGCACCCGTCGTCGTGACGAGCTGCCAGACGACGAGCAGCGCGACGGGGAGCGCGAATCCGCCGGCGACGCGCACGAACGGGCGATCCCAGAAGGCGCGGGCGGGGGCGTCCGATCGCCCGACGGCGACGCGTCCGGCGGCGACGTCCACCCGCTGGTCAGGGATGCCGGCGCTCATTCGCCGCCCGCCGCCTGCTCCGCGAAGTCGGCGTGGACGATGGTCTCGAGGGCGGCGTCCACGGCCTCCTGACCTCCGGAGACGTCCCCCGACTCCGCGAGGACGGGCGCGATGCGCTCGAGCACGGCGATCTGGTCGGCACCGGGGACCCCGCTGACATCGAGGTTCGACCGCTCCTCGATGACCGTCGTCGCGACGGCGAGGTCGATCCCCGCGACGTCGGCGAGCAGCTGGGCGGTCTCCTCGGGGTGGGCGAGCGCCCACGCGCGGGCCTCCTCGTAGGCGTCCACGACGACCTGGGCGAGGTCGGCGTGGTTCGCGACGAAGTCCTCCGTGGCGTTGAGGAAGCCGTAGGTGTTGAAGTCGACGTTCCGGTAGACGAGCTCGTCGCCCGACTCCACCTCGGCCGCGGCCATGATGGGGTCGAGACCCGCCCAGGCGTCGACCGAGCCGTTGTCGAGCGCCGCGCGCCCGTCGGCGTGCTGGAGGTTCTGCACCTCGACGTCGTCGACGGAGAGCCCGGCCTCCTCGAGCGCCTGCAGGAGGAAGAAGTACGGGTCGGTGCCCTTCGTGGCGGCGATCGACGCGCCGGCGAGGTCGTCGACCGACGCGATGTCGCTGTCGGGGCCGACGACGATGGCCGACCATTCCGGCTGGGAGTAGATGTCGATCACCTGGATGGGCGACCCGTTGGCGCGTGCGAGGAGCGCAGCGGAGCCCGCGGTCGACCCCACGTCGATCGAGCCGGAGCGCAGCAGCTCGTTGGCCTTGTTCGACCCGGCCGACTGCACCCACTCGACGTCGACGTCGTCGCCCAGCGCCTCCTCGATGAGGCCCTGGTCGCGCACGACGAGGCTCAGCGGGTTGTACGTGGCGAAGTCGAGCGAGAGCGTCGTGTCCGACCACTCCCCGCTCGAGGCCGCGGCGTCCGCGGCCGGTGCGTCGTTCTCTCCGGCGACGCAGCCCGTCGCGAGGAGCGCCATGGCGCCCGTCAGGGCGAGCGCGGGAACGGTGCGGCGGATGGCGGCGGTCAACGGGACTCCTGGGGTGCATGGTGGTGGATGTCGACGCCGAGCCCGTCGAGGAGCTCGGCACGGAGGTCGGCGATGGCACGGTCCGCGCGGTCGCGCGGTCGCGCCCCGGGGACGTCGATGACGCGGGCGATCGACGTCGCCGCGTCGGCGTCGTCGGCGAGCGAGCGCAGGAGGAGGACCCGGTCGGCGAGGTAGAGCGCCTCCTCGACGTCGTGCGTGACGAGCAGCACGGTCGTCGGCTGGGCGGCGTGGATGTCGAGGAGGAGGTCCTGCATCCGCAGGCGGGTGAGCGCGTCGAGCGCGCCGAACGGCTCGTCGAGGAGCAGGACGCCCGGGTCGCGGGCGAGGGCGCGCGCGAGCGACGCGCGCTGGGCCATCCCGCCGGACACCTCTCGCGGACGCTGGCCGGCGGCGTGGGCGAGCCCGACGAGACGGAGCAGCTCGTCGACGCGCGCCCGACCCGCGCGCCGGTCGCCGCCGCGCGGGAGGCCGATCTCGACGTTCTGCGCGAGGGTCCGCCACGGCAGCAGCCGCGGCTCCTGGAACGCGACGGCGGTGCGCTCGTCCGTGTCGCGGATGCGCGTGCCGTCGAGGGCGATGGCGCCGTGCGTGGGGGCGTCGAGGCCGCCGAGGAGACGGAGGAGGGTCGACTTGCCGCATCCCGACGGGCCGACGATGGCGACGATCTCCCCCGCCGCGACCGCCAGGTCGACGCCGCGCAGGACGACGCGGTCGCCGCCCGGCAGGGGGAAGGCGCGCCCGACGCCGTCGAATCGGATGGCGCCGGCCGCGCGGGCGGCACGGGGCGCGACGGACGGGGCGGGCATGTCGTCCATGCTCGCGGACGGCGTCGTCCGGATCGAATCGTCCGTAACGGACCGTCATCCGGCGCCGACGCTGCGCAGTTTGTGCTTAACAGGAAGGTTGCCCGCGCATGCTGCGCGACGCGGACCCCCGGGTACGACGAAGGGCCGGCTCCGAGGAGCCGGCCCTTCGCCGTCGTCTCAGCGGATCGGATCCGCCGGGACGTCAGCGCGTCTCAACGACCGGAGAGCTTCTCGCGCAGCGCGGCGAGAGCCTCGTCGTCCGCGAGCGTGCCGGCACCGGCCGACTCGGTCGAGAACGTCTGGGCGCCGAAGTCGTCGCCCTGCTCCGCCTCGGCCTCGAGGGCCTTGGCGACCTGCGACTTGTGCGACTCCCAGCGAGCCTGGGCGGCAGCGTACTCCTGCTCCCACTTCTCGCGGGCGTCGTCGAAGCCTTCGAGCCACTGGCCCGACTCGGCGTCGAAGCCCTCGGGGTACTTGTACTCGCCGTTCTCGTCGTACTCGGTCGCCATGCCGTACAGCGCCGGGTCGAACTCGGTGCCGTTGGGGTCGACGAGGTCGTTCGCCTGCTTGAGCGAGAGCGAGATACGGCGACGGTCGAGGTCGATGTCGATGACGCGGACGAAGACCTCCTCGCCGACCGACACGACCTGCTCGGCGAGCTCGACGTGCTTGTTCGAGAGCTCCGAGATGTGCACGAGGCCCTCGATGCCGTCCGCGACGCGCACGAACGCGCCGAACGGGACGAGCTTGGTGACCTTGCCGGGCGTGATCTGGCCGATCGCGTGCGTGCGCGCGAAGACCTGCCACGGGTCCTCCTGGGTCGCCTTCAGCGACAGCGAGACGCGCTCGCGGTCGAGGTCGACCTCGAGGATCTCGACGGTGACCTCCTGGCCGACCTCGACGACCTCGGAGGCGTGCTCGATGTGCTTCCACGACAGCTCGGACACGTGCACGAGGCCGTCCACGCCGCCGAGGTCGACGAACGCGCCGAAGTTGACGATCGAGGACACGACGCCCTTGCGGACCTGGCCCTTGTGCAGGTTGTTGAGGAACTGCGTGCGCGTGGCCGACTGCGTCTCCTCGAGGAGGGCGCGGCGCGACAGCACGACGTTGTTGCGGTTCTTGTCGAGCTCGAGGATCTTCGCCTCGATCTCCTGGCCGAGGTACGGGGTCAGGTCGCGCACGCGGCGGAGCTCGATGAGCGACGCGGGGAGGAAGCCGCGCAGGCCGATGTCGACGATGAGACCGCCCTTGACGACCTCGATGACAGTGCCGGTGACGACGCCGTCGTTCTCCTTGATCTTCTCCACGTCGCCCCACGCGCGCTCGTACTGCGCACGCTTCTTCGACAGGATCAGACGGCCTTCCTTGTCCTCCTTCTGGAGGACGAGGGCCTCGACGTGGTCGCCGACCGTGACGACCTCGTTGGGGTCGACGTCGTGCTTGATGGAGAGCTCGCGCGAGGGGATGACGCCCTCGGTCTTGTATCCGACATCGAGGAGGACCTCGTCGCGGTCGATCTTGACGATCGTGCCGTCGATGATGTCGCCGTCGTTGAAGAACTTCAGCGTCTTCTCGACCGCGGCCAGGAAGTCCTCAGCAGAGCCGATGTCGTTGATCGCGACCTGCTTGGTGGCCGGGGCGGTCGTTGCGTTAGTCATGTAGTGGGTTGTCCTTGTTGGGGATGGTCGGGCCCCTGGCTCGGGTGCCGCCTCGCCGGACGGGCCGACGGGCGCCACCGCGGATGAACCGGGGCAGTTGATGGGATTGCCGTGCTGCCACGCGGTGGTGATCTCGACGGGCACGCCGAGCCCGCGCACGCGCGTGACAGTCCATGCTAGCAGAGGATCGCCGCGGGGCGAGGGGGCCGTCGCATCGCCGCGGGGATGTCCGACCCCTGCGCCACAATCGGGCTCATGGACACCGCCCTCCCCCTCCTCCTCGTCGCGCTCGTCGTCGCCGCGCTCGCCGGCGCCGTCGGCTTCCTCCTCGGACGGCAGCGCGGGGCGGCCTCCGCCGCCTCCGACCAGGAGGAGAGGATCGCGCAGGAGCGCCACCGCGGCGAGCAGGCCGTCCTGGCGGCGAGGCGCGAGGCGCAGGAGCGGCTGGCCGAGCTGCGCGACGACCGCCGGCGGCTCGCCGACGAGTTCGACGCCCTCAGCCGCCGGGCGCTCCAGGCCAACGCCGAGACGTTCCTCACGCAGGCCGAGGAGCGGCTGAGGCGCAGCCAGGGCGAGGGCGCCGCCGAGCTCCGTCGTCGGCAGGAGGCGGTGGAGAGGCTGGTCGAGCCGATCCGGCAGTCGCTCGACACGGTCCACACGTCGGTCGCGACGGCGGAGCGGGCGCGCGCCGAGGCGGCCGTCGCGCTCGCCGAGCAGCTGAAGGTCATGCGGCAGGCATCCGACTCGCTCGGCGCGGAGACCCGCCGGCTCGTGAACGCGCTGCGGGCGCCGCAGGTGCGCGGTCGATGGGGCGAGCTGCAGCTGCGGCGGGTCGTGGAGGCCGCCGGCATGCTCAACCACGTCGACTTCGCCGAGCAGGAGCACCACGCCGGCGACGACGGCGCGCTGCGCCCCGACCTCGTCGTGCACCTCGCCGGGGACAAGACGGTCGTCGTCGACGCCAAGGTCGCCTTCTCCGGATACCTGGAGGCGATGGAGGCGGCCGACGACGCCGTGCGCACGGAGCGGCTGCAGGCGCATGCCAGGCACCTCCGCCGGCACATCGACGATCTCGGCGGGAAGCAGTACTGGGACGCCGTCCCCGGCTCTCCCGAGTTCGTCGTGATGTTCGTGCCCGCCGAGCCGTTCCTCGCGGCAGCGCTCGACCAGGACGCCTCCCTGTACGAGCACGCGTTCGCGCGCAACGTCGTCATCGCCACGCCCGCGACGCTCGTCGCCCTGCTGCGCACGGTCGGGCACGCATGGCGGCAGGACCAGCTCGCTCGGGAGGCGCAGCAGATCTTCGCGGTCGGGAAGGAGCTGCACAAGCGCCTGGGCACCCTCGGCGGGCATCTCGCCGCGCTCGGCAAGCGGCTCAATGCGACCGTCGAGGCGTACAACCGCGTCGCGGGCTCGCTCGACAGGAACGTCGTGACGCAGGCGCGGCGCTTCAGCGCCCTGCAGGGGCTCGACGACGTCCTCACCGAGACCGAGCCCGTCGAGGCGCTCGCGATCGCGCCGCAGAAGCCCGACCTCTACGGCGAGCCGGCCGGTGCGTCGGCGCTGCCCGACGAGATCGAGCGTATCCGCGCCGAACGCACCTGAGAGCGTCGCACGGCCGACCGATCCCGACCCGTGCAGGATGACCGTCAGCGGGCGAGCGGTCAGCGGCGGCGCGCGGCGCACGCGACGCAGCGCACCGCCGTCGGCACCGCGTCCATCCGCTCCTCGGGGATCGTCCTGCCGCAGCCTTCGCAGCGTCCGTACGTGCCGGCGGCGACGCGCGCGACCGCGGCCTCCAGCCGCGTCCGATCGCGCAGCGCCGCGGCGCGCAGGCCCGTGAGCCGCGACCATTCGTCGGCGAGCGTCGCCCCCTCCGGGTCGTGCTCGTCGTCGCCGTCGGCCGTTCCCCTCGCCTCCGCGAGCTCGGCGAGCTCCCGGTCGCGCGCGATGATCCGCGCGTCGATCTCCGCGCCGAGACGGCGCAGACGCGGCGGCAGCTCCTGGGTCACGACGGCTCCCTCCGACTCCCCCAGCCTGCCACGCGCGTCGCACCCGGAGGCCTCGGTAGGCTCGCGGGATGCCCTCTCCGCTCCCGTTCTGCGAACTGCACCTCCACATCGAGGGCACCCTCGAGCCGGCGACGATCTTCGAGCTCGCGGCGCGCCACGGCGCCGCGCTCCGCGACGCGACACCCGACGAGCTCGCCGGGCGGTACGACTTCGCGAACCTGCAGGGCTTCCTCGACCTGTACTACGAGAACATGGGCGTGCTGCGCACGGACGACGACTTCGCGCTCCTCGCCGAGGCGTACTTCCTCCGCGCCCATCGCGCGGGCGTCGCGCACGTCGAGCTCTTCGTCGACCCGCAGGCGCACACGGCGCGGGGCGTGCCGGCGGCGACCGTGCTGCGCGGCCTCGACCGCGCGGCGCGCGCCGCAGAGGAGCGGCTCGGGATCACGTCCGGGATCATCGCGTGCGTCCTGCGCGACGAGCCCGTCGCGTCCGCCCAGCTGATGCTCGACGAGGTGCTCGACGCCGGCGTCCCGCTCCTCGGCATCGGACTCGACTCCGCCGAGGTCGGCCATCCTCCGCGGCTCTTCCGCGACGTGTTCGCGCGCGCGGCCGACGCGGGTCTGCGACGCGTCGCGCATGCCGGCGAGGAGGGGCCGGCCGACTACATCCGCGAGGCGCTCGACGAGCTCGGAGCCGAGCGCATCGACCACGGCGTGCGCGCGCTCGACGACGCCGCCCTCGTGGAGCGTCTCGCACGCGAGCGCATCCCGCTCACGCTCTGCCCGCTGTCGAACGTGCGCCTGCGCGTCGTCGACGATGTCGCGCGGCTCCCGTTCCGCACGCTGCTCGAGGCCGGCCTCGTCGTCACGGTCAACTCCGACGACCCCGCCTACTTCGGCGGCTACCTGGACGACAACGTGGCCGCCCTGCGCGACGCGTTCGCGCTCACCGACGACGAGGTCCGGCTCCTCGCCCGCAACTCGGTCGAGGCGTCATTCGCCTCGGACGCCCGTCGCGCCGAGCTGCTCCGGCAGCTGGACTGAGGGACCCTCCTACCGCGTCCGGGACCTCGTGTAAAGCCTTCGAGGCGGTTGTCGCGACCTGCATAACGTGGGGCGATGCCCCCGCTGCGAGACGAGCTCCTGCACATCCGAGACGAGGTCGCCGCCCTCCGGTCCGACGCGCTCCAGGCGGAGAGGCGCGCGGCCGGGGAGATCGCCGCCGTGCATCCGACCCACCGAGCGGGTGCGCGCAACCTCGTGCACTACCTCGCCCTGCGCACTCGGGATCTGCGACCGCTGCAGGCGCGCCTGAGCGACGTCGGCCTGTCGTCGCTCGGCCGGATGGAGGCGGACGTGCTCCGCAACCTCGACGCCGTGACGGCGCTCATCGACGCCGCCCTCGGCGACGCCGGGACCGGGGAGACGGCCGACGAGGAGGACGACCGCGGAGCGCTCCGCACCCACGCCGACGATCTGCTCGGCCGCGCGACGCACGCGCGGACGACCCGCATCATGGTCACCCTGCCCTCCGAGGCCGCCGACGACGGCGACCTCGTCGCCGAGTTCGCCGCCTCGGGCATGGACCTCGCTCGCATCAACTGCGCGCACGACGACGAACAGGCCTGGCGTCGGATGGCCGACCACGTCCGCGCCGCCGACGACCGCATCCGCATCGCGATGGACCTCGGCGGGCCGAAGCTCCGCACCGGCCCCCTCCCCGAGGGCCCGCACGTCCGCAAGGCCAAGCCCGTGCGCGACGCCGCCGGCCGCGTCGAGGTGCCCGCGCGCATCCGCTTCTCCCCCACCGACGCCGCCCCCGCCGACGCCGCGGCCGACGAGCCGGATGGCGTCACGGTGCCCGTGCGCGATGACGACTGGCTCGCGCGGCGCGAGGCGGGCGACGTCATCCGGTTCCGCGACGCGCGGGGACGCGCACGCCGGGTGACGGTCGTCGAGACCGGGCGCGCGGGCGTCGTCGCGGAGGGCGACCGCACCTCCTACCTCGAAGAGGGGGCGGATCTCCGCTGCGACGACGACGCGACGGCCGTCGCCGCGCTCCCGCCCGTACCGGGCGCGCTGCGCGTGCACGTGGCAGACACCATCGTGCTCGCCGCCGACGGCGCCCCGGCGCGCAGCGCCGACGGCGTGCACCGCATCGCCTGCACGCTTCCCGAGGCGGTCGCCGCCGCGCGCGTCGGCGACCGCGTGTCGTTCGACGACGGCCGCATCGACGGGGTCGTGCGCGACGTGCGCGACGGCGAGCTCGAGATCGAGGTGACGGCGGCCAGGGAGGGGGGCGCGAAGCTGCGCGCGGAGAAGGGCGTGAACCTGCCGGACACGGACATCCCCGTCGGTGCCGTCGCCGACGACGATCTCGCGGCGCTCGACGTCGTCGTCGACATCGCCGACATCGTGCAGCTCTCCTTCGCGCGCTCCGGCGACGACGTCGACCTGCTCCTCGCCGAGCTCGACGCGCGCGGAGCGCACGACATCGGGGTCGTCGTGAAGCTCGAGACCGTCGACGGATTCCTCGCCCTCCCCGAGATCCTCCTCTCCCTCATGACGCGACGGAGGGCGGGCGTCATGATCGCGCGCGGCGATCTCGCCGTGGAGGCAGGATTCGAGCGGCTCGCCGAGGTGCAGGAGGAGATGCTGTGGCTCTGCGAGGCGGCGCACCTCCCCGTCGTCTGGGCGACGCAGGTGCTCGAGGACCTCGCCAAGCGCGGGGTGCCGACGCGGGCGGAGATCACCGACGCCGCGTCCGCGAACCGCGCGGAGTGCGTCATGCTCAACAAGGGCCCGCGGATCACGGACGCCATCCGCACGCTCGACGGCATCCTCGGCCGGATGGCGGGTCATGTCGACAAGAAGAGACCACTGCTGCGCCGCCTGCGCTCGTGGAGCGCCGAGCGCTGACGCCCGGCGCTCGGCCTCAGAATGCGAACAGGTTGCGGCGCAGGGGCCCGGGCTCCAGCCCGTCGCGGAGGATCCCGCGCCTGCGGAGGATCGGCACGAGCTCGTCGAGCGTGCGGTGCACCGTCACGGGATGCACGTCGCCCCAGAGCAGGACGCCGTCGTTCCCCCATTCGCCGAGCTCCTCGATCCGATCGGCGAACTCGTCCGCCGTCCCCACGAATCCCGAACCGTCCGACAGCCGGCCCAGTCGCGCGTGCGCGCCGAGGATGGTCCGCAGGGGCGTCGTGGCGATGTCGTGGCCGCCGACGAGGCGGCGGATGCTCCCCTGCGAGACGTGATCGCCGAAGACGCCGGGGGCGAGCGGAGCATCCGGATCGAGCGCCGTGAGGTCCGTCTCGAGATCGCTCGACTGACGCTGCGCGATGCGGAGGATCTCCTCGTCCCCCGGATGCGCCGAGGCGGCCACGATGCGCTCGGCCTCCTCGCGCGACGGGACGATGACCGCGGGGATGGCGAAGAGGATCTTGATGTCCTCGGCCGCGCGGCCCGCTGCCCGCGCCGCGTCGTGGATGCGCGCCCGACAGGAGCGGATGCTCTCCTCGTCGAGCGACGACAGGGCCAGCTGGATGTCGGAGTTCGCGCCGGCGAAGCCGAGGCCGCGCCCAGATCCGCCCGGAGACGCGATGACCGGCTCGCCGTCGGTGAAGGGGATGGCGTTCAGCGGTCCGTCGAACGCGAAGTACTCCCCGCGGTGGCGGGTCGCCGCGAGCAGGGTCCCATCGGCGTACCGGCCGCTCGCGGGATCGGCGACGAGCGCGCCGTCCGGCCAGCTCCGCCACAGGTCGCGGACGCCCGAGAGCCATTCCTCCGCGCGGTCGTACGCCGCGTCGTGACCGAGCTGCGGGGCGTCCCCGAAGTGCCGCGCGCTGCCCGTGTCGGTGACGACGTTGAGCCCCAGTCGGTGACCGCTCAGGTGCTGCAGCGTCGCGAATTGCCGTGCGGCCGTGTAGGGGAGGACCGCCGCCGGGTTCACGGTCGGCAGCACGCCGAGCGCCTCCGTCGCGGAGAAGAGGTAGGGCGCGAGCAGGAGGGGATCGTGCTTGGGGCCGCCGAACGCATGGCGCACCCGCAGGTCGATCGTCTCCGGGCTGCCGAGCGAGGGCGCATCCTCGATGATGAGGACGTCGAAGCCCGCCTGTTCGAGCGTCCTCGCCGCCTCCTGGTAGAGCCGGGGCTCGGTCCACCGGTAGTTCCACTCGAGAGAGGGAAGCCCCCACCCGTGCGGCCCGAAACCGCGCCCGAGGAACCAGCCGAAGTGCTGCAGGCGGGTCACGCCGCGCTCCGCTCCAGGACGGCCGCCCCCGCCGCGACGGCGACGAGCGCCTGCTCGAGGTCGGCGACGAGATCGGAGGCGTCCTCGATCCCCACGGACAGGCGCAGGGTCCCGGGGTGGACGCCGTGGCTGCGGCGCTCCTCCTCCGTGCGGCCAGCGTGACTCGTCGTCGCGGGGTGGAGGACGAGCGTCCGGACGTCGCCGAGGTGCGTCATGTGGGTGATGATACGGAGCGACTCGACAAAGACGCGAGCGGCGTCGATGCCGCCGCGCAGGGTGAAGGTGAAGACCGATCCCGATCCGCCGCGGAGGTAGCGGGCGCCGAGGGCGTGATCGGGGTGCGAGGCGAGCCCGACGTAGTCGACCGACTCCACCTCGGGGCGTCCCTCCAGCCACCGCGCGATCGCGAGCGCGTTCGCCGACTGGCGCTCGACGCGCAGGCTGAGCGTCTCCGCGCCCTGGCCGATGAGGAAGGCGTTCAGCGGCGAGGGCGTGGGGCCCATGCGCGGCGCGACCGTCTCGCGCAGGTAGGCGATCCGCGCCCGGCCGCCGTGCCGCTGCCACGGCGAGGCGCCGCCCGTGCGGGTGGGCTCGGTCAGCTGAGGGAAGCGGCCTCCCGCCCGGCCGGCGTCGAACCGGCCGCTGTCGACGACGACGCCGCCGAGTGCCGCGCCCTGGCCGGCGAGGAACTTGCTCGCGGAGTGGATCACGACGTCCGCCCCGTGCTCGAGCGGACGCACGAGATACGGCGTCGCGAAGGTGTTGTCGATCACGAGCGGGATGCCGTGCTCGGCGGCGACGGCCGCCACGGCGGCGATGTCGAGGACGTCGTTGCGCGCGTTCGCGATGGACTCCGCGAACAGCACGCGCGTGTTCGGCCGGACGAGCGCGCGCCACGCATCGGGATCGTGGCTGTCCTCGACGAAGTCGGCCGTCACCCCGGCGCGCGACAGGTTGTCGAGGAGGAGCCCCCGCGTCCCCTCGTAGATGTGCGTCGAGCTCACGACGTGCTCGCCCGCGGACACGAGTCCGAGGAGCGCCACCGCGAGCGCCGCCTGCCCGCTCGCCAGCAGCAGCGCCTCCGCGCCTCCCTCGAGGGAGGCGAGCTTGCGCTCGACGGCGTCGACGGTCGGGTTGCCCGTGCGCGTGTAGCCGAAGCCGTCTCCGCTGCCGAAATGCGCGGCCGCGTCGTCGAAGGCGTCGAAGGTGAATCCGGCCGTGAGGTGGATGGGCACCGTCCGCGGGGTCGCGTCGGCGGCCGCCGACCCGATGTGCACCTGCCGCGTCGCGAAGCCCGCGTCGATCGATTCCGACATCCGCATCCGTCCCTTCCCGGAGTCCGTCCGTACAGGGAAGCACGGATGAGGCGACCGTCCCTGCGAATGCGACGCCGGATGACGGCGGGTGCGGGAGGATGGCTCTGCCGGCTCGCGACAGGATCGGGCGGCGGCGGGAGGAGACGGCCATGTCCGACGTCAGCACGGGCGGCGCTGCGCCCGCGTACGCGCCGGTGCTCCCACCGCGGCCTCCGCGCCCCGGCCGTGCGCTCGCCGTGACCGCGCTCGCGCTCGCGATCGGCGGGGTGGTCGCGGCGTTCACCCCGCTCGCGATCGCGGGAGCGGCGCTCCTGGTCGCCCCCGCGCTCGTGCTCGCCGTCGTCGCACTCGCCCGCCGTGGGCGCGGTACCGGCACGAGCATCGCCGCGCTCGTGCTCGCCCTCGTCGGCGGGGCCGTCACGGCCGTGGGTGTGGTGGGCTACTTCTCCGCCCCGCAGCCGACCGTGTACGGATCGCCGTACACGATCGACGAGCCGGCGGCGCCGACAGGCGCATCCGACGACGATGCCGACCCGAGCGCGGCGCTCGAGCCCCTCGCTCTCGCGGTCGGCGAGACCGCGTCGGGCCGGGTGGGGCAGTCGTCGACCTGGTGGTTCGTCGCGATCGTCGACGCGGCCGACCGGGGCGCGGCAGCGGGCGTCGCGGCGGTGGAGGTCGATGCGATCTCCCCCGACGGCGAGGTTCTCCAGACGTTCTCGACGTACCGCGCCTTCCTCCCCGGCAGGACGGCCGTCGCGGGGTTCTTCTCCGATCTCGCCGGGGCTGAGGTGGCCGAGATCGCCGTGTCCGACCCGCTCGTCGACCCGCGCTATGACGAGCCCGTCGACGCCTGCGGCGGCGTCGAGGTGTCGGATGCCGCGGCGTCGTCCGACCCAGGTCTCCCGACGACGGTGGCCGGCGAGCTCTCCGTGGACCGGGACGGCGAGTGCCTCTCCCCCGGTGTCGTGGTCGTCGCACGCGACGCCGAGGGCGCGATCCTCGAAGCCGCGACCGGCTGGGCGACGCAGACGCCCGCAGACGGCGACACGGTGACGTTCGAGGCGTCGTTCCTCCAGGCGCTCCCCGCCGACGCGGTGTTCGAGACCTACCCGCTGCCCTGATCGGCCGCCGCGGTCACGACGCGCCCGCCGTTCCCGGCCCACGGGGAAGAAGATCGGCCGCCGCCCTTCGTGGGGGCGGCGGCCGGGTCTCGGGCGTCGGGGGTCAGCGCGCGGCGGAGCCCTCGACGTAGTCGGCGTCCTGCTGCTTCCAGGCGAACAGCGAGCGGAGCTCCTTGCCGGTCACCTCGATGGGGTGCTGCTGCTCCTTCTCGCGCAGGCCGAGGAACTCGGGGGCTCCCGCGTCCTGGTCGTCGATGAAGCGCTTCGCGAAGGCGCCGGACTGGATGTCGGCGAGGACCGCCTTCATGTTCTCCTTGACCTGCGCGTCGACGACGCGCGGGCCGGAGACGTAGTCGCCGAACTCGGCCGTGTCGGAGATCGACCAGCGCTGCTTGGCGATGCCGCCCTCCCACATGAGGTCGACGATGAGCTTGAGCTCGTGGAGCACCTCGAAGTAGGCGATCTGGGGCTGGTAGCCCGCCTCGGTGAGCACCTCGAAGCCCGCCTGCACGAGATGGCTCATCCCGCCGCACAGCACGGCCTGCTCGCCGAACAGGTCGGTCTCGGTCTCCTCGGTGAACGTCGTCTTGATGACGCCGGCGCGCGTGCCACCGATCGCCTTCGCGTACGAGAGGGCGACGTCCCACGCCTGGCCGGACGCGTCGCGCTCGACGGCGATGATGTCGGGGATGCCGCGCCCCGCGACGAACTCGCGGCGCACCGTGTGGCCGGGGGCCTTCGGCGCGATGAGGATGACGTCGACGCCCTCGGGGGCGTCGATGTAGCCGAAGCGGATGTTGAAGCCGTGCGCGAAGGCGAGCGTCTTGCCGGCGGCCAGGTTCGGCGCGATCGAGTCCGCGTAGATCGAGCGCTGGTGCTGGTCGGGCGCGAGGATCATGATGAGGTCGGCCCAGGCGGTCGCGTCGGCGACGTTCTTGACCTCGAAGCCCTCCTCCTGGGCCTTCTGGGTCGACTTCGACCCCTCCTTCAGCGCGATGACGACCTCGACACCCGAGTCGCGGAGGTTCTGCGCGTGGGCGTGGCCCTGCGAGCCGTAGCCGACGATCGCGACCTTCTTGTTCTGGATGATCGACAGATCGGCGTCTGCGTCGTAGAGGATCTCGGTCACTTTGTGTCTCTCTCTTTCGGATTCGGTTCTGAGTCAGCCGCGCAGGACGCGCTCGGTGATGGACTTGCCGCCGCGGCCGAGGGCGAGCAGGCCCGACTGGGCGAGCTCCTTGATCCCGAACGGCTCGATGGCCTTGAGGAACGCGTCGACCTTGCCCTGATCGCCCGTGACCTCGATCACGAGCGCGTCGGGCGCGTAGTCGACGACGTTCGCGCGGAACAGGTTGACGATCTCGAGCACGTTGGAGCGCGACGCGTTGTCGGCGCGCACCTTGACGAGCATGTGCTCGCGCTGCACGGACGCTGCGGGCTCGAGCTCGACGATCTTCACGACGTTGATGAGCTTGTTGAGCTGCTTCGTGACCTGCTCGAGCGGGAGGTCCTCGACGTCCACGACGACCGTGATGCGGGAGAGCCCGGGGATCTCGGTGACGCCGACGGCGAGCGAGTGGATGTTGAAGCCGCGTCGGGCGAACAGACCCGCCACGCGCGTGAGCAGGCCGGGGCGGTCCTCCACGAGGAGGCTCAGCACGTGAGACGACATGTCAGTCCTCCTCGGAGAAGGCGGGCGAGTGATCGCGCGCGTACTGGACGTAGCTGTTGCTGACGCCCTGCGGCACCATGGGCCACACCATGGCGTCGGCGCTCACGACGAAGTCGATCACGACGGGCCGGTCGTTCGTCTCGAGGGCGAGGCGGATCGCGTCGTCGATCTCCTCCTCCTTCTCGACGCGGATGGCGAGGCAGCCGTACGCCTCCGCGAGCTTGACGAAGTCGGGGATGCGCACGGTGTCGTGCCCCGTCTGCAGGTCGGTGTTGGAGTAGCGGCCGTCGTAGAACAGCGTCTGCCACTGGCGCACCATGCCGAGCGACGAGTTGTTGATGATCGCGACCTTGATCGGGATGTCGTTGAGCGCGCACGTGGCGAGCTCCTGGTTCGTCATCTGGAAGCAGCCGTCGCCGTCGATCGCCCACACCACGCGGTCGGGCTGAGCGACCTTCGCGCCCATGGCCGCGGGGACGGAGTAGCCCATGGTGCCGGCGCCGCCCGAGTTGAGCCACGAGTTCGGCCGCTCGTAGCGGATGAACTGCGCGGCCCACATCTGGTGCTGGCCGACGCCCGCGGCGTACACGCCCTCGGGTCCGGTGAGCTCGCCGATCCGCTGGATGATGTGCTGCGGAGCGAGCAGGCCGTCGGTGGTGGGGGTGTAGCCGAGGGGGTACTGGTCCTGCAGCCCTCGGAGGTACGCCCACCACTCGTCGTAGTCGGCGCCGTCCGACGCCGTCGCCGAGCGGAAGGCGGTGTCGAGGTCGACGAGCACCTCCTTGAGGTCGCCCACGATCGGGACGTCGGCGGTGCGGATCTTCGAGATCTCGGCGGGATCGATGTCGACGTGCACGACCTTGGCGTGCGGGGCGAACAGCGCCGCCTTGCCCGTGACACGGTCGTCGAAGCGCGCTCCGAGCGCCACGATGAGGTCGCTCTCCTGCAGCGCGAGCACGGCGGGCACCGACCCGTGCATGCCGGGCATGCCGAGGTGCTGGTCGTGCGAGTCGGGGAACGCTCCGCGCGCCATCAGCGTCGTCACGACGGGAGCGCCGGTCGCCTCGGCGAAGGTCTTGAGCTCCTCCGACGCCCGGGCGCGGATGACGCCGCCGCCCACGTACAGCACGGGCTTGCGCGCCTCGGCGAGGAGGGCGACGGCCGCCTGGATCTGCTTGCCGTGCGCCTTCGTGACGGGGCGGTAGCCGGGCAGGTCGTAGCGCGGCGGCCACACGAACGGCGCCTCCGCCTGCTGCGCGTCCTTCGTGATGTCGACGAGCACGGGGCCGGGGCGGCCCGTGGAGGCGACCTCGAAGGCGGCGGCGATCGCGCCGGGGATCTCGGCGGCGTCCTTCACGAGGAACGAGTGCTTCGTGATCGGCATCGTGATGCCGACGATGTCCGCCTCCTGGAACGCGTCGGTTCCCATGAGGGTGGAGAACACCTGCCCCGTGATGGCGACCATGGGCACGGAGTCCATGTACGCGTCGGCGATGGCGGTGACGAGGTTGGTGGCACCGGGACCGCTCGTCGCGATCGCGACCCCCACCTTGCCGCTCGCAGCGGCGTAGCCCTCGGCGGCGTGACCGGCGCCCTGCTCGTGGCGCACGAGGATGTGCCGCAGCTGGGTGGCGGACAGGAGCGGGTCGTAGACGGGGAGGATGGCGCCGCCCGGGAGCCCGAAGACGTCGGTCACACCGAGCAGCTCGAGCGAGCGGACGACGGCCTCGGCACCCGTGAGCACGGGCGCTTGCGCGGAGGTGCGGGCGGGCGGCCGTGGCACGGCCGGGGCGGATTCGGCAGGCATGATGATGCTTCCTCGCTTGATGATCGGGAGGGGCTGCGCGCGTCTCGCGCCGGAATGCGCGACCGGCTCAGCCGGTCGTCGCGCCTTCGGCGGCGGAGCGCACGAGCTTGGAGTACTTGGCCAGGACGCCTCGGGTGTAGCGCGGGGGCAGGGGCTCCCAGTCGGAACGGCGGGAGCTCAGCTCTGCCTCGTCGACGAGTAGGTCGAGAGTACGAGCCGCGATATCGACCCTGATCAGATCACCATCGCGCACGAGGGCGATCGGACCTCCGTCCGCCGCCTCTGGTGCGATATGGCCGATGCACAGTCCGGTTGTGCCGCCTGAGAATCGACCGTCCGTCAAGAGTAGTACATCCTTGCCGAGCCCTGCGCCCTTGATGGCCGCGGTGATGGCGAGCATCTCGCGCATGCCCGGCCCGCCCTTGGGGCCCTCGTAGCGGATGACGACGACGTCGCCTGCGCGGATGTCGCCCTCCGCGAGCGCGTCCATGGCCCCGCGTTCGCGCTCGAACACGCGGGCCGGCCCCTCGAAGACGGAGGCGTCGAACCCGGCGGTCTTCACCACCGCGCCCTCCGGCGCGAGCGTTCCGTGCAGGATCGTGATGCCGCCGGTGGCGTGGATGGGGTCGTCGAAGCGGTGCACGACGGTGCCGTCGATCGGATCGGGGTCGAGGTCGCGCAGGTTCTCGGCGACCGTCTTCCCCGTGACGGTGAGGGCGTCTCCGTGCAGGAGACCTTCGTCGAGCATCGCCTTCATGATGACGGGGATGCCGCCGTGACGGTCGACGTCGTTCATGACGTACTTCCCGAACGGCTTCATGTCCGCGACGTGCGGGACTCGGTCGCCGATGCGGTTGAAGTCGTGCAGCGAGAGCTCGACCTCCGCTTCGCGGGCGATCGCGAGCAGATGCAGCACGACGTTGGTGGAGCCGCCGAGCGCCATCGCGAGCGCGATGGCGTTCTCGAACGACTCCTTCGTGAGGATGTCCTTCGTCGTGATCCCCTGGCGGAGGAGGTTCACGACGGCCTCGCCGGACCGATGGGCGAACTGGTCGCGGCGGCGATCGGCCGACGGCGGCGCGGCGGAGCCCGGCAGGCTCAGGCCCAGGGCCTCGGCGACCGACGCCATCGTGTTGGCCGTGTACATCCCGCCGCACGCGCCCTCGCCCGGCGCGAAGGCGCACTCGATGCGCTTCAGGTCCTCCTCCGACATGAGGCCGGCCCGGCAGGCGCCGACCGCCTCGAAGGAGTCGATGATGGTGATGTCCTTCTCCGTGCCGTCGGAGAGCTTGACCCAGCCCGGCGCGATCGATCCCGCGTAGAGGAAGACGCTCGAGAGCGCCAGGCGCGCGCTCGCCATGAGCATGCCGGGGATCGACTTGTCGCAGCCGGCCAGCAGGACGGTGCCGTCGAGGCGCTCGGCCATGATGACGGTCTCGACGCTGTCCGCGATGACCTCGCGGCTCACGAGCGAGAAGTGCATGCCCTCGTGGCCCATCGAGATGCCGTCGGAGACCGAGACCGTGCCGAACTGCAGCGGGTACCCGCCGCCCGAGTGGACGCCCTCCTTGGCCCCCTGGGCGAGCCGGTCGAGCGAGAGGTTGCAGGGCGTGATCTCGTTCCAGCTCGAGGCGATGCCGATCTGGGGCTTGTCCCAGTCGGCGTCTCCCATCCCGACGGCGCGGAGCATTCCGCGCGACGTCGTGGCCTCGATGCCGTCGGTCACGACACGGCTGCGGGGTTTCAGGTCGATCGAGGACGCGTCGGTCACGGTGGCAGTCTATGCCTCTCGCGCGTCGACCTCGGCCTCTCGGGCGTCGGCGATCTCGTCGAGGAGCAGGGCGAGCGCTCCGGGGTCGGCGACGCGCACCTGCGCCGCGGTCTCGCCGTCGCCCACGCGCACCCCGAGATCACCCTCGCCGAGCGACCGCAGCGCGTCCTCGTCGGTCACGTCGTCGCCCGCGAACACGACGCCCGTCGCGCCCGTCTCCGCGCGAAGCGCCGCGATCGCGGTGTCCTTGCCCTCGTGCCGCCAGGCGAACTCGACGACGTCGCGGCCCGTGCGCCGACGCCATCCGGGCGCGCGCTCGGCCACCAGCGCGTCCACGGCCGTCGCGGCCTCCGCGGCGGCGGCGTCGTCCGCGAGGCGCGTGTGCAGGCCGAACCCGAACGCCTTCCGCTCGATCCACGCGCCCGCGACGTCGGCCACGGCCGCCTCCGCGTCCGCGATCAGGTCGGCGGCGCCATCCGGAGCGGCCGGAGCGGATGCGCCCCCGGAGCCGGGCCGCCAGTGCTCTGCTCCGTGCGAGCCGGACAGCCAGACGGGCGATGCGTCGTCGTGCTCGGCGATGACGCGGAGGTCGGCGAGCGAGCGGCCCGACACGAAGGCCACGACGGTGTCGGGGAGCGCTGCGAGCCGCGCCACGGCGGTGCGCGCCTCGGGGAGCGCACGCGCCGTCATCGGCTCGTCGACGAGCGGAGCGAGGGTGCCGTCGAAGTCGAGTGCGACGAGCAGGCGCCGCGTCCGGGCGACCCCCGCGATCGCGTGGGCCGTCACGAGGCGGCCGCCGTCCGCTGGGTGCGGATGTGCTCCAGGTCGGCGAGGAAGCGCCTGCCCCAGCGCTCGACGTCGTTCTCGAGCACGCGGCGGCGCATGCTGCGCATCCGGCGGGACTGCTCGGCCGGCGACATCTCGATGGCGCGCATGACGGCGTCCTTCATGCCGTCGATGTCGTGGGGGTTCACCAGCAGCGCGCTGGAGAGCTCGTCCGCCGCTCCCGCGAACTCGCTCAGCATGAGCACGCCGCGGTTGTCGGCGTGCACGGCGACGTACTCCTTGGCGACGAGGTTCATCCCGTCCCGCAGGGCCGTGACGAGCATGACGTCGGCAGCGAGATACAGCGCCACCATCTCCTCGCGGGGGAACCCCTGGTGGAGGTAGCGGATGGCGGTGTGGTGGATCGTGTCGTAGTCGCCGTTGATGCGCCCCACCGTGAGCTCGATCTCGTCGCGGAGGTCCTGGTAGGCCTCGACGCCGGGACGGCTGGGGCTCGCGACCTGCACGAGCGTCACGTCGCCCACCTCGACGCGGCCGTCCTCGAGGAGCTCGCCGAACGCCTTGAGGCGGTGGCGGATGCCCTTCGTGTAGTCGAGCCGGTCGACGCCGAGCAGCACCTTCGACGGGTTGCCGAGCTGCTCGCGGATCTCGACCGCCCTCGCGCGGATCGACGGGTCCTGCGCGAGCTCGATGAACGACTGCGCGTCGATCGAGATCGGGTACGCCTTCGCGATGGCGGTCCGCGTCGTCCCGTCCGGCTGCGGCACCGAGATGGTGTCGCTCTTCGTCTGGTGGCGCAGCACACGGCGGATCGAACGCTGGAAGTTCCCGGCGTCGGAGACGCGCTGGAAGCCGATGACGTCGGCCCCGAGCAGCCCCTCGAGCACCTGGCGCCGCCACGGGAGCTGCGCGTACAGCCCGTATGCGGGGAACGGGATGTGGTGGAAGTACCCGATGACGATGTCGGGACGCAGTTCGCGCAGCATCTGCGGGACGAGCTGGAGCTGGTAGTCCTGCACCCAGACGAATCCCCCGGGGGCGACGACCTCGGACGCGGCCTCGGCGAAGCGGCGGTTGACCCTCACGTACGCGTCCCACCACGAGCGCTTGTAGACCGGCGTCGCGATGACGTCGTGGTAGAGCGGCCAGATCGTGCCGTTCGAGAAGCCCTCGTAGTAGTCCTCGAGCTCCTCCTCGCTGAGCGACACGGGCACGAGACGCGTGCCGTCGAAGTCGAACGGCTCGACGTCGAGATCGGCCTTGCCGGCCCAGCCCACCCACGCGCCGTCGACCTTCTGCATCACCTGCTCGAGGGCGGTGACGAGACCGCCCGGTGACCGCCGCCACGCCGGCTCGCCGTCGTCGCCGGCGATCCGGTCGACGGGGAGGCGGTTGGCGATGACGACGAGTTCTGCTTCGGGCATGACGCTCCTCTGTTCGGCTCGTTCAGTGTATCCAGCGGGCCGTCGCCGCTCCCGACGGGCCGCCGCCCTTGACGCGCGCGCGGACTGCGGCTACCGCGCGGGCGCGTGCACCCCGCGACGATCGCGGCGACCGGAGGCGGCCGCCCCGCGCCGATGCGCTCCCGCAACCAGGGCGCTAGCGTTGACCCATGCGCAAGTACCTCCTCGGAACCGGTCTCTTCGGCGCGATCACGAGCGGCTATTCGCTCCTCAAGGGCTCCGACGACCGTCGGTTCACGTGGCGCGTCGCGCTCGCCTGGCTGAGCTGGGGCATCACCCTCGCCCTCGCGATCGGAGAGGCGCGCGACATCCGCACCGCGTCACGGGGCGGCACGGTGGCCGACGACTCCCCCATCTCCGGCAAGGAGTACAAGTACTCGGGAGCCGCGAAGCCGCGCGACGCGGGCCGACGCTCGCGGAAGTAGCCACACGGGGCGCCCGACGGGCGCCCTCTTCCGTCCCACATATATAACTTGCATATATATGTGGGTTATACTCATCGGCGTGGATCACGCAGCCGACCTCGAGCGCCTCATCATCGCGGCGCATGCGCTCACGCGCATCGCCGCCCTGGAGACGCGCAGCGAGGCGCCGGCCGCGCAGTGGCGCACGCTCGCTCTCCTGCGCGACAACGGGCCGCTCCGCATCGGCGAGCTCGCCCGGCTGAGCCGCGTCACGCAGCCGGGGATGACGAAGCTCGCCGGCGCCATGGAGCAGGCGGGCCTCGTCATCCGCGAGCCCGATCCCGACGACTCCCGCGCCGTGCGCGTGATCGCCACCCCCGAGGGCGAGGCAGCGTACGCCGCATGGCGCACGCAGTTCGTCGCCGCCCTCCTCCCCCGCTTCTCCGACCTCGGGGCCGCCGACTGGGATGCCCTGAGCACCGCGGCCGACCTGCTCTCGCGCCGGACGACGGGGGAGACGCCCATCCGCCCCGCACCAGGAGAGGAGCCATCCGAGCGATGAGCTCAGGACACCACAACGGATCCATCTGGAAGCAGCCGACCGCCGTCTGGGCGGTCGCGTTCGCGAGCGTCGTCGCCTTCATGGGGATCGGCCTCGTCGACCCCATCCTTCCCGCGATCGCCGAGCAGCTGCATGCGACACCGGCCGAGAGCGAGCTGCTCTTCACGAGCTATCTCGTCATCACGGGGCTCGTCATGCTCTTCACGAGCGTCGTCTCGAGCCGCATCGGAGCCAAGCGGACCCTCCTCACCGGCCTCGGCTTCATCCTCGTGTTCGCCTTCCTCTGCGCGATCAGCGGCTCGGTCGACCTCGTCATCGGGTTCCGCGCCGGATGGGGCCTCGGCAACGCGCTCTTCATCTCCACGGCGCTCGCCACCATCGTGGGCGCCGCGGCGGGCGGCAGCGCGGGCGCCATCATGCTCTACGAGGCCGCGCTCGGCGTCGGCCTCGCCATCGGGCCGCTCCTGGGCGGCCTCCTCGGCTCCCTCACGTGGCGCGCCCCGTTCTTCGGCGTGGCGGTGCTCATGGCGATCGCCGTCATCGCGATCTCGGTCCTGCTGAAGACGCCCCCCGCCGCCGAGCGCCCCCAGCCCGTCCGCCTGACAGCGGCCTTCCGCGCGCTCGGCACGCCCGCGCTCGGCCTCCTCGCGGTCGCCGCGGTCTTCTACAACGTCGCCTTCTTCGTGCTCCTCGCGTACTCCCCGTTCCCTCTCGGGTTCGACGCCACGGGCATCGGGCTGACGTTCTTCGGATGGGGTCTCGCGCTCGCGATCTCCTCGGTGTGGGGCGCCCCTCTCCTCCTGCGGGTCGTGAAGCGCACGACCGCCATCGTCATCGTGCTGCCGCTCATCGCCGTCGACCTCGTCGTCGCCGGGATCCTCGTCGAGAGCAAGGTCGCGCTCGTCGCCTGCATCATCGCGGGCGGGTTCCTCTTCGGGTTCATGAACACGATCCTCACGGAGACCGTCATGGACGCCACCGACATCCCGCGGCCGATCGCATCGTCCGCCTACTCCGGCGTGCGCTTCCTGGGCGGCGCCGCCGCGCCCCCCGTCGCCGCGCTCCTCGCCGAGCTCGGCGGCCACACCGCCCCGTACCTCTTCGGCGCCGCCGCGGCGGTCGTCGCCGCGATCGTCGTCCTCTCGGGACGCCGTCTGCTGGCCCGTGCGGACGCCGCGCAGGAGACGCCGGCGCGGCAGGCGGAGGCCGTGGCGGTCGGCGACGCCGGCTGAGACGCATCGGATGCGCAGGAGGCGCCGCCCGGTCGGCGGCGCCTCCTGCGCATCCGCACGAAACATTTCCGAAACGCAACGTACCGTAATCTGACGGCATGTCCTCCCACGACGGCCCCGGCCGCCCCGCCGACGCCGAGCTGACGGCTCGCATCCTCGACGCCGTCGTCGCCGAGCTCGAAGACGGCGGCTACGCCGGTCTGCGGATCGAGCGCGTCGCCGCACGAGCGGGATGCGGCAAGACCGCGATCTACCGGCGCTACGCCGACCGCGGCGTGCTGGCCGCCGCTGCCATCCGTCGCCACCTCGTGCTCGGCGAGATGCCCGACACGGGCTCGGTCGTCGACGACCTGCTCGCCCACGTCGAGCAGAACCAGGCGAATCAGGCCCAGAACGCGGCGCGCATCGGCTTCTCGTCGGTCGCGCGCAGCGCCTTCGCGAGCGACGTCTTCCCGCACCTGTGGGAGAGCTTCTTCGCCGCGCGCCGCGACCAGGGCGTCGCCATCCTCCGCCGCGGCGCCGCCCGCGGCGAGCTGTCCGCCGACGCGGACCCCGATCTCATCCTCGACGCGCTCGCCGGGCTCACCCTCTACCGGCAGGGCGTGAAGGGCGTCACCATCGCCCGCGAGGAGTACCGCGACGTGATCGCGGCCCTGCTCCGCCTGCCGCCTCGGCGGCACCCCCTCGCCCCCTGACCGCGGCACGGCCGCGACCCGAGAAAAAGGCCATCATGACCGACTCCCCCGCCGTGCGCACCTCCGTGCGCGCGATCGTCGGATTCCTCCTCTTCTGCGAGCTCGCGAGCGGATTCGTGCAGGGCTACTACGCCCCGCTGCTCGCCGACATCGCCCGTCATCTCGGCGTCAACGACGCCGACATCACCTGGTTCCTCACCGTGCAGACGCTCGCGGCCGCGGTGTGCGTCCCGCTCCTGTCGAAGCTCGGCGACATCTTCGGCCACCGGCGCATGCTCCGGATCGCCGTCGTGTCGGTGCTCGTCGGCGTGCTCGTGACGGCGCTCGTGCCGCACTACGGCGTCGTGCTCGCCGCCCGCGTGCTCGTCGGCCCTCTCGCCGTCTGGCTCCCGCTCGAGATCGCGCTCGTGCACAACCGCATCACGGGCGACGGCGCCCGCAAGGCGATCGGCATGCTCGTCTCCGTGCTCACCTTCGGCGCGATCCTCGGCACCGTGGCCTCGGGGATCGTGAGCGCCGTATCGCCCTCGCTCACCATCACGCTGCTCGTGCCGGGTATCCTCGTCGTCGTGAGCGCGTACGCCGTGTTCGCGAAGGTGCCGGAGTCGACCAGCCGCACGCACCCGCACGTCGACGTGCTCGGCTTCGTCGGAATCGGCGTCGCGATGGTCTCCCTCCTGCTCGGGCTCCACCTCGCCTCCGAGCACGGTCTCGCCTCCCCGCTCACGCTCGGCGTGCTGGCCTTCGCGCTCGTCGTCTTCGCGGCGTGGGTCGTGTGGGAGCGCCGTGCGAAGGCGCCCGCCGTCGACGTCGGGCTCGTGACCTCGCGCCGGCTCGGGCCGATCTACCTCACCGCCTTCGGGTTCGGCGCCGTCATGTTCGGCGGCCAGGCGCCGTCGTCGACCTTCCTCGCGGCCGATCGCGCGGTGGCCGGCTACGGCTTCGACGCCGACGCGAGCCTCATCTCGGCCATGACCGCTCTCGTGACGATCCTCGCGACGATCGGCGCGGCGACGTTCTCGACGCTCGCCCGGCGCATCGGGATGCGCGCCGTGCTCATCCTCGGCGCATCGCTCGCCGCGTTCGGCAACGCGCTCGTCATCCCCTTCCACGACGAGCTCTGGCAGCTGTGGATGACGAACGGATTCAAGGGGGTCGGCATGGGCCTGCTGCTGGGGGCGCTGCCCGCGACCCTCGCCGAGCTCGCCCCGAGCGATCAGACCGGCATCGCCGCAGGCGTGTACAACTCGCTGCGCACCCTCGGCGGCGCGGCGGCCGGCGCCGTGTTCGCCCTCGTCCTCTCGACGGCGCTCGCCCCCGGCGCCGACTTCCCCGGCATCGAGGGCTACATCACGGTCTGGGCCGTGGAGGCCTGCGCGTTCGCCGTCGGTGTCGTCGCCCTCGCCTTGCTGCGTCTGCCTGCCGGCACGCGCACCGCCCAGCCCGTCGCCGCGCACTGACCATCCCCCGATCGGAGAGCACCGCCCATGACCGCACCCGACTTCCGCGCTGCAGGCGCCGAGATCCTTCCCGACCTCGTCGCCCTCCGTCGCGCGCTCCACGCCGAGCCCGAGCTGGGCCTCGATCTGCCCCTGACGCAGCGCAAGGTCCTCGACGCCCTCTCCGGACTCGATCTCGAGATCTCCCTCGGCACGGGCCTCACCTCCGTCGTCGCCGTCCTGCGCGGCGGACGCCCCGGCCCCACCGTGCTGCTGCGCGGCGACATGGACGCCCTGCCGATCGTCGAGCTCGCGCCGGTCGACTTCGCGTCGGCCAACGGCTCCATGCACGCGTGCGGCCACGACCTGCACACCGCGGGGCTCGTGGGCGCCGCCCGGCTGCTGCACGCGCACCGCGCCGATCTCGCGGGCGACGTCGTCTTCATGTTCCAGCCGGGCGAGGAGGGGCAGGGTGGCGCCCGCATCATGATCGAGGAGGGCCTGCTCGATGCCTCGGGATCGACGCCCGTCGCGGCCTACGCCGTGCACGTCGCCCCCGGCCCGCGCGGTGTGTTCGCGACCCGCGCGGGCGCGGCGTGCGCGGGCTCCAACCAGCTCGCGGTGACCGTCAAGGGCCGCGGCGGGCACGGCTCGCAGCCGCACCAGACGATCGATCCCGTGCCCGTGGCCGCGGAGATCGTGCTGGCGCTGCAGACGTTCGCCAACCGGCGCTTCGACGCCTTCGACCCGGTCATCCTCTCCGTCACGAAGCTCGACGCCGGTGACGCCGTCAACGTCATCCCGGAGAGCGCCCGCCTCGCGGCGACGATCCGGACGCTCTCCCCCGCCTCGCTCGCGATCCTCCGGGACGAGATGCCGCGTCTGGTCAGGGGGATCGCCGAGGCGCACGGCTGCACGGCCGATGTCGAGTTCGACGTGATGTACCCCGTCACCGTCAACGACGCCGACACGACCGCCGCCGCCGTGGCGGCCCTGCGAGACGCCTTCGGCACCGGACGGGTGCTCGAGATGCCGACTCCCATGATGGGCTCGGAGGACTTCTCGTTCGTCCTCGACGAGGTCCCCGGCACGTTCGTGGCGCTGATGACCTCGCCTCCCGACCTCGATCCCGCCACGATCGAGTGGAACCACTCGCCCCGCGTGCAGTTCGACGACGCGGTGCTCGGCGATCAGGCCGCCGCGCTCGCCACGCTCGCGTGGCGACGCCTCGCCGCCGGGTGACGACCATCCGGGTACCCCGCTGAGGCCCTCTCGCGGTCCTCTCGCGGGGCACCCGGACTGCACAGGCACCCCGTCCTACAATTCGAGGATGCCCGATATCGCTGAGACCGCATGAGCGGCTTCGCCCCCCTCAACGCACCGACGCCGACCCGCCTGAGCGACGTCGTGTTCGAGAAGATCGCCGCGTCGATCATCTCCGGCGAGTTCGCGCCCGGCACGCAGCTCAAGGACGACGAGCTCGCTACCTCGCTCGGCGTCTCGCGCATGCCCGTGCGCGAGGCGTTCCTGCGCCTCGAGCGCACCGGCATGATCGAGATGGTCGCGAGCCGCTACACGCGCGTCGCCGATCTCACCCCCGAGCTCGTCCGCGACGCCTTCGAGTTCGCGGGCAACCAGGCCGGATGGGCGGCTCTGCTCGCCGTGCAGCGCATGACCGACGACGAGCTCGACGCGGCGATCGGGCTCCTCGACGCCGTCATCGCCGGCGACAGCTCCACCTCCGAGCAGAGGCTGCGCGCCGACGCGTTCTACATGCAGCTCGTCGCCCACTCACGCAGCCCCCACCTCGTGCTCGTCACGCGCGACATCACGCTCGCGCTCGCACGCGCCGTCCACAGCGTCGACTTCGATGTCATCCCCGAGGATATGCGGGCCCGGATGGACGACGGCTACCGTCGGCTGCGTGACGCTCTCGAGGCACGGGACGCCGTCGCGGCCGAACGCACCGTGCGCGAGATCCACGCGGTCTACGCATCCGCCGTCTGACTCGCCGAGGCCGTCCGACTCGGGAAAGGGTGCCGCGCGCCGAAGACGCGGAGCAGCGCGGCGCTCTTCGCGACCGTCTCGTCGGCCTCCGACGCGACCACGCTGTCGAACGTGATGGCGCCGCCGGTGCCGATGACGGCCTCGCCGTCGCGGATGACCGCGGTGCGGATGACGACGGACAGATCCACCGCACCGCACCGTGAGAAGAATCCCAGCACCCCCGAGTACACGCCGCGCGGCGCGGCCTCGAGCCGGTCCAGCAGCTCGACGGTGCGCCGCTTCGGTGCTCCCGTCATCGACCCGGGCGGGAACAGCGCCTGCGCCGCACGCACGCCGGCGGCCGGACCGGGGAGCAGCCTCGAGCGGACGACCGTCACGAGCTGGTGCACCGTCGCGTAGCTCTCGACGGCCATCAGATCGGGGACCTCGACGCTGCCGGGCGCGCTCACCCGGCCGAGGTCGTTGCGCAGGAGGTCGACGATCATGAGGTTCTCGGCGCGCGTCTTGGGATCCGCCGCGAGCGCCCGCGCCGCCGCCGCGTCGCCGACCGGGTCGTCGACGCGGCGCGCGGTGCCCTTGATGGGCTTCGTCTCCGCGCGGCCGTCGGGGGCGACCGCGAGGTACCGCTCTGGCGAGCACGACAGCACGGACCGACCAGGGAGGCGGAGGAAGGCGGCGTAGGGGGCGGGGTTCGCCCTGCGGAGCCGGCGGTACGCGCCGAGGGGCTCCTCCGCGACGGGCACGCGGAGCGCGTAGGTGTAGCACGCCTCGTAGGAGTCGCCGGCCTCGAGCCACGTGCGCACCTCGTCGAGATCGGCGCCGTAGCGCGTGCGGTCGACGGATGACGTCGCCGCGACCGGCGACGGCGAGGGCGGCACGGCCGGGGCCGGCGGGCACGCCGCGATGCGCGCGAGCGTGCGGTCGAGCCAGGCACGGCCATCCGCCGCGTCGGCCTCGGGGCCGACGGCCACGGCGTGGACGACGTGCTCGCGGTGGTCGACGACGACGAATCTGCTGAGCCGCACGAGCTGCGCGATCGGCTCTCCCGCAGGGGCGGGCGCGCCGATGTCCTTGGCGCCGTACCCGATCCATCCGACCCATCCGCCGGCGAACGGCAGGCCGGGGATGGGCGCCACGGGCCGTGCGGCGATGTCGTGGGCGACCGCCGTCCAGGGGTCGTCCCCTGAGGCGAAGTCGCGGACGTCTGCCCGTCCGCCGTCCGGCGCGCCGAGGATCGACCAGCGGCCCATGCCGTACGCCGTCTGCGCGCTGTCGAGCCAGACGGCGATCTCATCGTCGGCGTAGAGGTGGGTGAAGAGCGCCTCCGCGTCGACGCGCAGCGGCCGCCTCTCCGTCCACGCGCGCCAGCCTCCGTCCACCGTGTCACTCATCCCCCGCTCCCTCCTGGTGCAGGAAGCGGGAGAGGATGGCCGCGCCGTGCGGCGTCCCGATCGACTCGGGATGGAACTGCACTCCGAACCATCCCCGTTCCGGGTCCTCCCCCGCCATCGCGACGCCGTCGGCCGTGCGGGCGGTGATGCGCAGCGGCGCCGGATCCGCGACGGCGAGCGAGTGGTAGCGCGTCGCCTCGAACGTCCGAGGGATGTCGGCCAGCAGCACCGACGATCCGTCGTGCGCGACGACGTCGACGCGTCCGTGGGCGGGACGAGGCGCGGGGACGACGCTCCCGCCGAGCGCGACCGCCATGGTCTGGAAGCCGAGGCACACCCCGAGGACGGGGACGCGCGCGACGGCGAGGAGGTCGAGCGCACGGCCGACGTCGTCCGCGCGGTGGGGCGTGCCGGGCCCCGGCCCCAGCACGATGTGGGAGTACGCGTCGACGGAGGCGAGGTCGATCCGGTCGCTCTCCACGAGGTCGGGCCGCGCTCCCGTCTCGCACCAGAGCAGCTGCAGGAGGTTGCCGGTGTACGAGTCGTAGTTGTCGACGAGGAGCACGCGCCGACGCGGATGGGGGCCCTTCGTCATCGCCTCCATTGTGCGGCATGCGCGGCGTCGAGGATGCCAGACTGTCTGCATGCAGCAGCTCGACGGCGCCCCCGTCCCGCCCTCGGAGCTGCAGGCGCTCGCGCTCGTGAACTTCGGGCACTTCACGACCATGCGGGTGACGCGCGCGGCGGTGCGCGGGCGGGATCTCCATCTCGCGCGCCTCGCGCGCGACGCGCGGACCCTGTTCGGCATCGCGCTCGACCCCGCCCTCGTGCGCACGCGGGTGCGCGGGGCGCTCGCCGACGAGCCGGATGACGTCGTCGCCCGCGTGACGGTGTACGACCCGGCTCTCCCGCTCGAGCGCACGGGCGCGCCGGCGAGCCCCCGCATCCTCGTCACGCCGAGGCCGGCACCCCGCGGGCCGGCCTCGGCTCTGCGCCTGCGCTCGACCGCGTATCGGAGGGACGCGCCGCGCATCAAGCACACGGGGCTCTTCGGCGCGCTCGCCGAACGACGCGCCGCACAGCGGGCGGGGTTCGACGACGCGGTGTTCGCCGATGCGGAGGGGCGGCTGTCGGAGGGCCCGACGTGGAGCCTCGGGTTCTGGGACGGCGACGACATCGTGTGGCCGGAGGCCGACGTGCTCGAGGGCGTCACCCGCTCCCTCCTCGGGGGCGTCGCGCGGGAGATCCGGCTCAGCGACCTCTCCCGCATGCACGCCGCCTTCGCCGCGAACGCGGGCACCGGCATCCGCCCCGTCGCGTCGATCGACGACGTGGCGTGGGCTGCCGGGCATCCCGCGCTCGCACGGATCGCCGCCGCCTACGAGGCGATCGCGCCTCAGCCGCTGTAGGCCGACAGCACCCTCTCGGCCTCGCGAGCCGTGTCCCCCGTGTTGTTGACGAGCTGACGCGATCCACGCAGCTTCGCCGCGATGTGCTCGCCGACCGTGACGGGCGCGTAGAGGGGCTGCTCGCCCGGTGCGACGGTCCCGGGGATCGACTCGATGACGGCATCGACGTTGCCGTCGAAGAAGAACGCGGCCGATCGACGGCGCCGGATGGTGCCGTCGATGACGGGCGGCTTCACGCGGTGCAGCGTCGAGCGCCAGCGCTCGTTGGTCATGCGCGCCGTGACGTCGCCGAGGTTGACGAGCAGCGCTCCGGGCAGCGGCGAGACGTCGTGCCATGCTCCGTCTGCGTCGAGCACCTGGAGCCCCTTGACGTCGTCGGCCCAGAGCAGGGTGACGATGCCGAAGTCGGTGTGCTCGCCCATCCCGATGAGGTCGCCGTCGAGATCGACGCGCGTGCCGTCGGGGAGGGCGTAGTTGTTCATCCGCAGCACGTTGAGGGAGTGGTCCGTCATGAGGTCGAAGTGACCGGGGGCGAGGCCGAGCGCATCGGCGAAGATGCGCATCATGACGCGCGCCACGTCGTCGGCCTCGGCGAGCCATCCTTCGACGTCCTCGCGGAAGGACTCCGCCTCGGCCGGCCAGATGTTGTCGGCGTACTCCGCGCCGTCGAGGTCGGCATGCGGGTAGTGGGCGGCCGTGAAGCCGACGTTGAACGCCTCGAAGAAGTCGTTCATGCGCTCCGCCTTCTCGACGCCGAGGCTCAGGCTCAGCCGCTCCGACTTCGGGGGCGTGTAGCCGCGGTTGATCCCCTTCGGCGCGCGGTAGCCCGCCTTGACCTCGGCGGGCAGGGCGAAGAACCGGTCGATCGCGCGGCCGAGGCGCGCCCATGCCTCCAGGCCGATGCCGTGACCCGTGATCTGCATGAAGCCGACGGTGCGCGCGGCCTCGTCGAACGCCGCCGCGACCGCGGCGCGCGCCGCCTCGTCGCCGTCGGCGATGTACGGGGTGATGTCGATCGCCGGTACCGTGAACTCGGACATCGAGAACCTCCTTCTGCGGCGCTCCCGGCGCCGAACTGATAAGTATTGGTAATCATGACGGATGACCAAGAGCCGCGGGTTTCCGCGACGTTACAGATCGACGACGACGTCACGGCCGCCGTGGGGCGCGCCCTCGCCGCCGCGCGCGCCGACGCGGGCATGTCGATGCGCGAGCTCGCTCGCCGCGCCGAGGTGAGCCAGCCGTTCCTCAGCCAGGTCGAGAGGGGGCGCGCCATCCCGTCGATCCTCACGCTCTACCGGATCGCCGAGGCGCTCGGCCTGTCTCCGCGTGCGCTCATGCCCCGCACGGGCGACGTGCGCGCGGGCGCGCGCATCGTGCGCAGCGCCGAGGGTGTGCGGATGGCCGTGTCGGAGAGCCCCGACGCCGCCCGCGCACGGCTCCTCACGGCCGGCGGCGATCACCGGCTCGAGGTCGTCGAGTACGACGTCGCACCGGGCCAGGATCTCGGCGACGCGTTCCGCAGCGCGGGCGAGATGACGGTCTACGTCCTCTCCGGCGAGTTGATCGTCGACGTCGAGGGCGAGGCGACCGCGACCCTCGCGGCGGGCGACGCCGTCTCGCACGACGCGGCGCTGCCGCATCGCTGGCGCGCCCCACGGGGCGCGCGCGTGCTCCTCGCCGTCAGCCACGCGTAGGGTCGGGGGCATGAGCGACGTCGTGATCACCGTCCGCGGCGAGGACGAGGAGCGGATCGCCCCCGAGCTCGGCACCGCGCATGTCGCCGTGCGGGCCGAAGGCGCCGTGCGCACGGAGGTGGTCTCCGCTCTCGCGGCTCTCGCCGCACCCGTGCGCGCGTCGCTCGAAGCTCGGGAGACGTCGGGAGCCGTCGGCGAGTGGTCGATCGATCGGATGGCGCTGCACGCCGAACGGCCGTGGACGCCGTCGGGCGAGCCCGCCGAGCCCGTGCACCACGCGTCGCTCGACGTCTCGGCGTCGTTCGCAGACGCGGGCGACCTGTCCGAGTGGCTCGCGGAGATCTCCCCCTGGGACGGCGTCGAGATCAGCCGCGTCGAGTGGCGCCTGACCGCCGCGACGCGGGCCGCGGTCGAGCGTGCCGTGGCGGCCCGCGCGATCCGGTCCGCGGTCGCGCGTGCGACGGCGTACGCGGCGGCGATCGGACGCGACGAGGTCGTCCCCCTCGAGATCGCCGACGCCGGCCTGCTCGGGCGATCGGACGACGTCGCCGCGTTCGCCAAGGCCGTGAGCGCCGATAGGGTCGGGGCGACCTCGCTGCGCCCGGAGGACCTCGTCATCGGCGCGGTCGTCGAGGCGCGCTTCGCCGCGCGCTGAGGTCCCTCAGCTCCGGCCGGGCGCGCCGACCGTGAGCGCAGCCGGCTCGCTGCGGACGAGGCCGTGCGCGTTCTCGACGACGGCGCGCACGAGCAGGTCGCCGCGCACCCTGTCGATGCGGTAGGCCGCCGTCCCCTCGACTGCCCGCTCCGCGCGCGATCCCGCGGCGGCCGTCCACGTCGCACCGCCGTCCGACGACGTCTCCCACGTGACGACAGGGGCCGGGGAGCCCGTCACCTCGACCGTGAACTCCGCCGACCGGTTCTTCCGCGCCGACGCATCCCGCGGCGCCGTCACGATCGCGGCCGGATCCGCCGTCTCGTCGGCGACGGGCCATCCGTCCACCCACTCGAGGCGCTGCAGGCCGAGTCGCGGGAAGTACGGGATCTCGGCGTTCGCCGCGTCGTAGTAGTGGAACGCGAGCACGCCGTCCGCGACCGACTGCCCGCCCGGGCCGACGACCGCGCCATGCGTGTCGAGCAGCGTCGTGCCCCCGCCGCCGAGCATGTCCCTGCCGTCCTGGTCGAGGTACGGGCCCGTGACCGACGTCGAGCGCCCGACGGCGACGTGGTAGGTGCTGTCCGCTCCCTGGCAGCACGCGTCGAACGACACGAACAGGTAGTACCAGCCGTCATGCTCCTCGATGAAGGGGGCCTCCACGCGGTTTCCGGGCGCGAAGCGGTCGACGAGGTGCACGGCGTCCTCGAGCGCCCCCGCGACGGGCTTTCCGCTGGGCCACTCCAGCTCGACGAGGAAGATGCCGTGCCAGTGCGACCCGATCGCCATGTAGGGCGTTCCGTCGGCGTCCTCGACGATACCGGCGTCGATCGCGTTGAATTCCTTGCCGTCGGCGATGGTCTGCGGCGACGAGATGACGGGCCCCCGGTCGACCCACTCGTAGGCGGGATCGTCGGGATCGAGCGTCGTGTTGGTCGCGAGGGCCGTGACCGACGCGTTCGTTCCGAAGCGGGACGCCGAGTAGTAGAGGTAGTACGTGCCGTCGTGCTCGTGGATCTCTGGCGCCCACAGGTTGTCGGGCAGCGCCCCGTCGGAGAACTCGGCGTCGATCCATGCCGGGATCTCGTCCCAGACGTTGTCGCCGCGCTCCCACGTCACGCCGCCGTCGTTCGACGACCAGGTGAGGATGGTGCCTCCTCCGGCGCGTCCGACCTCGCCCGTGGAGTACACGTGCCACGTGCCCGTCTCCTCGTCGATGAACAGGGAGGGGTCATGGACGGGAGCGGTCTCCCCCGTGATCGACAGGCCCCCCGATGGCTCGGCCGCGGCGGGCCCCGCGAGAGTCGGCGCGGCGATGACGACGGTCGTGAGGACCGCCGCCCCCGCGACCGCGAGGGATCGGATGACTGTTCTGCGTGACGGCATGTCCACCCTTTACAACGTTGTATACAGGTCGACGCCGACTCTAGGGCCCCTCCTCTCCTGCGTCAAGCATCCGAGGCGCACCCGCGCGCGTCCTACCGTGGAACGGTGACCGCCCTCGTCTGGTTCCGCGATGACCTCCGGCTCGCCGACCATCCCGCTCTCCGCGCCGCGCTCGACACCGGGGAGCCAGTGCTCGGCGTCTACGTGCTCGACGAGGAGTCGCCGGGCGTCCGCCCGCTCGGCGGCGCCGCCCGGTGGTGGCTGCATCACTCGCTCGCCTCGCTGGCGGGCCGTCTCGCGGAGAAGGGATCAGCCCTCGTGCTCCGTCGCGGCTCCGCCGCGCGCGAGATCCCCCGTCTCGTCGACGACGCCGACGCGCGGGGCGTGTTCTGGAACCGCCGCTACGGCGGCGCGGAGCGCGAGGTCGACGCGGCGCTCAAGACGGCCCTGCGCGAGCGCGGCGTCGACGCGCGCTCCTCCGCCGCGTCCCTCCTCTTCGAGCCGTGGACCGTGACGACGGGGGCGGGCGCACCCTACTCCGTCTTCACGCCCTTCTGGCGTGCGTGTCTCGCGATGCCGGCGCCGCGCCATCCGCTGCCCGAGCCGCGCGACATCACGGGGCCTGCGCGCACGCCCCACTCGGACGCGCTGGACGACTGGGGGCTGCTGCCCTCCGATCCCGACTGGGCCGGCGGCCTCAGGGAGACCTGGGAGCCCGGCGAGCCCGCCGCGCGGAGCCGGCTGCGCGCGTTCCTCGCCGACGACGTCGACGACTACGCCCGCGCGCGCGACGAGCCGGCTGCGGGCGTGACCTCCGGACTATCGCCTCGCCTGCGCTGGGGGGAGCTGAGCCCCTTCACGGTCTGGCACGAGGCGATCGCGTCGGGTGCCGACGTCGGGGGCTTCCTGTCCGAGGTGGGGTGGCGCGAGTTCGCCTGGCACACGCTGTTCCACCATCCCGACCTCGCGACCGTCAACCTCAACAGGAGATTCGACGCGTTCCCGTGGCCCCGGCTGCGGCCGTCCCTCCTGCGCGCCTGGCAGCGCGGTCGAACGGGCATCCCGCTCGTCGACGCGGGGATGCGCGAGCTCTGGGAGACGGGCGTCATGCACAATCGGGTGCGGATGGTCGTCGCCTCGTTCCTCGTCAAGAACCTGCTCATCGACTGGCGGCGCGGGGAGGAGTGGTTCTGGGACACCCTCGTCGACGCAGACGGCGCGAGCAATCCGTTCAACTGGCAGTGGGTGGCGGGGTCGGGGGCCGATGCGGCTCCGTACTTCCGCGTGTTCAACCCCCTGCTGCAGGCGGAGAAGTTCGATCCGCACGGCGAGTACGTGCGACGCTGGGCGCCGGACCATGCGGATGGCACGGGGCCGGAGCCGATCGTCGACCTCGCCGAAACGCGCCGCGCCGCGCTCGACGCATACGAGGCGGTCAAGCGCGGCTGACTCGGGTCATCCCGCCGGGTACGGCGCCGCCCGCAGCGCGCGTGCGAGGTGCGCGGCGTTGGCCGCCGCCGTCTTCCGCGCCGACACGACCGGCTCGGGCGTCTCGGCGAGATCGCGGTAGTCGACCGACCCCATCGCCTCGCCGTTCCAGTAGACGGTTGCCTGCGCGGGGATCGTGTAGCCGATGTCGTCGAGCGACTGGAAGAGGATCGCCGCGATGTGATGGGCGCCGTCCTCGTTGCCGACGATCCCCGCGATCGCGACCTTGTCGAAGAGGACGGGCCTGCCATCCCCGTCGGTCTCGGACAGCTCCGCATCCAGGCGCTCGAGCGCTCGCTGAGCGACGCTCGAGTGCTGCCCCATCCAGGTCGGGGTCGCGAGCACGAGAATGTCCGCCGCGAGGACGCGCTCCCGGATGGCCGGCCAGTCGTCTCCCTCGCCCATATCGGCATCGACGCCCGGCCGCACGTCGTGGTCGACGAGGCGGATGGCGGAGCCCTCGACCCCGTGGGAGGCGAGGTCGCCGAGGATCTGCTCGGCGAGGAGCTGCGAGCTCGATGCGGCGGGCGACGGCTTCAGCGAGCAGACCAGGGCGAGGGCGGTGAGAGTCGTATCGGTCATGCCGCGACGGTACGGGGCACGGCCGAGGCCGGGAACGGGGTTCCGTTCCCG